>DASZQY010000227.1:0-3226 GCA_035549395.1 Bauldia sp. | reverse complement strand
ACGAATACCAGCACATGCCGCTCAGGCACCTCGAGGACACCGTCAGCCGCTATAACGGCTTCGCCGACGCCGGGAAGGATACCGACTTCGAGAAGCCAGTCATGCACCGCATCGACAAGCCGCCTTTCTATGCGGCGATCGTGCCTCTGGCGGTGAACGACTCCTACGGCGGGCTCCGTATCAACGGCAAATGTCAGGTGATCGACATGCAAGGCGCGCCGATCCCCGGCCTTTACGCCGGTGGCGAGGCGAGCGGGTCTGGCCGCCAACACGGCATCGGCCGCGCCACGGTGACCGGTTTCATCGCGGCGACCAACGCCGTGACGGAACCGGCGGGCTGAGCTTTTCGAGAAGCGGTGTGGCTTCCCTCCACGATGGAAGCCACACCAACACCCGGCATCGCAGCGATAGCAGCTCTTTTCTGTGAGGTGGCGGTTCGCGCATGGGCAACAAAGTTGAGCATCATCCGGTCACGCTCCGCGTCACGGCATCACCGACGCCCGTCGACGCCGGTGCGCCGGTGAGCTTCGCCGTCGAGGCCACCTGTCCGGATGGTTGCGACCTGAGCTACGCGGTGGCGGCGATCCGCGGCGACGACGGCGCCACCCGCGCAAGTGCCCGCCTCACGCGGCAGGCAGACGGTGGCTTCCGTAGCGAGCCGGTGACGTTTCCCGCGCCTGCGACGGCGGGTGATCACGCCTTCGAGGTGGCGCTTGTCGAGCCTCCGGGCGTGGAGCGGATGCACGATGCGGTGACGAAGGTAACGCTGAGCGTCACCGCTCATGCTGCTTATGTCCATACCTGGGACGCGCCCTCGGCCGTTGCGGCGGGAGCCCGTTTCAACGTGACCGTGGGCATCAAGTGTTCGTGCGGCTGCGATCTCAGTGGGCGCTCATTCCGCATTCTCGATGAGGCCGGTGGAGAAGTGGCAGCCGGAACATTGGGCCGCGAACCGTGGCCCGGCACCGGCGCCCTCTATTTCGCTGTTGCCGAAGCGGTCGCGCCCAACGATGTCGGCGATCGTGCCTGGAGCGTGGAGTCGTCCGGCGGTGGGCTGCCTCTGCCCCACGCAGCGGGTGTGGCGCATTTCCCGGTGAAGGTGGTCGCGGCACCGGACTATGAGGTGCGGATCGAAGTTGCTGACCGCGCCAGCGATCAGCCGGTGAGCGGCGTTCAGGTGGTTATGCATCCCTATCGGGCCAGCACCGACGAAAGCGGCGTGGCGCGCATCTGGGTAGCGAAGGGCAGCTACCGGCTGCATGTCTCCGGCCGTCGCTATCTGCCGTGCCAGAACAGCGTCGACGCCGATCGCAATCTGGTCGTCAAGGTAAGGCTGGCGGCCGAGTTGCCCCAGTCGCCTTTCTTTCCCATGCCGGTGAAGCAGGAACCATCGGTGTCCGAAGTGCTTGGATAACAACGGAGCTAGGCAGGAGCTTGCACATGCGCGGCGCGTTGGTGGCCATGGCGGCGGCCCTATTTATTGTTGGTCTGCCAGCGGCGGCGCAGGATGCAGCGGCGACTGCGCCGGACACGGCTACGCTCGCCACCGGGCAGAAGGCATGGAACGACGGCGCCTGCGCCAATTGCCACGGTGCCCGCGGGCAGGGCGGCACGAGCATCGACTTTCCCAAGGGTCCCAGTCTGAGGACGACCGGGCTCGACCACGACGGCTTCGTGTCGATCATCAGTTGCGGCATCCCGGGAACGCGCATGCCCGCATGGTTGAAAGGCGCGTACACGGAGAAGGCGTGCAACGGCGCTCCCCTCGGAGCCATTCCTCCCGGCACCACCGTCTCCGGCGCATTCACTGCCGATCAGATAAGCGCACTCGCCGACTACATCCTTGCGACGTTCGCGCAGCCACCCGGCTGACCTGCCGCCGGCGCTCTCCTCGAACGCGCAATCTGTGGAGCATGGCGATCAGCGGACCGTGTTTGGTCCACATCCAGCCGCATCCAGCAGGCGCCCGAGGAAAAGGACCTCGGCCCAGCCCGAATGTGCGGCCGGTCGCCGACGACGATTGCCGTGCCTAACCGCGCGGCGGATGCGCCTTCAGCGCCGCTTCGTTGATGTCGGTGCCCCAGCCCGGCCGATCGGCGAGAACGAACTCGCCGTTCGCGATGGTCGGCTGGTGCGTGACGAGCTCGAACTTCCACGGCGCGCTATCGACGTCGATCTCCATTATGCGGAGGTTGGGCACGGTGGCGGCGAAACTGGCGCTCATGAAATCCGCCAGCGCACCGAAATAGTTATGGGGCGCGACGTTCACTTCGTAAGTGTCGGCCAGCGACGCGATCCTTATCGCTTCCAGGTAGCCATTCCAGATCACGTCGATAATGGCGACATCTACCGCCTGCCGGTCGAAGAAATCGCGATAACCGCGGCGGGTAAAGATCGCCTCGCACGAGGCGATGGGATTGCGGGAGGCCTGTCGCACCGTGGCCAGCGCTGCCGGGTCGTAGGAGTCCATCTCCAGCCACATGAGGTCGAGATCTTCGGCGGCGCGGGCCACGCGCAGGAAGCCCTCCGTCCGGAAATGAAAATTCACGTCGAGCATCAGGCCGACGTCCGGCCCGGCACCGGCGCGGAATGCTTCCATCTGCGGCCTGATCGAAGCCAGCGCCGCCGGATTGGGATTGACGGCGGGGAAGCCGGCTTCGACCGAGGTCGCCGGGCGGTAAGCGCTGAGCACGCCATCGATCGGCATCAGCATGTTGGTCTTGAGCGCCTTGAAGCCGCTCTTGCGGACTTCCTCGCCGAGCTGGGCGATATCGTCGTAGGTTTTCAGCGACTTGCCGACGAACGCCGGATAGCGGGCGCGATAGCTGCCGCAGTGCGACCAGTAGAGCGGGATGCGCTCGCGAATGGCGCCGCCGAACAGGGCGTGGACGGGAACGCCAAGGCTCTTGGCCTTGACGTCGAGCAGTGCGTTGGTGATTGCGGCGATGGCCTGCTGGTTCAGGCCACCGGATGCCTGCAGGGTCCAGGCGTTCATGTGCGCTGCGATCCTGTCAACGTGTGCGGGATCCATGCCGACGAGGTGCTCGGCGAGCGCCCGGATAACGCCGGTCAGTCCCCTGTTACCGTGCCCTTCCAGATATTCCGACCAGCCGACGATGCCGTCGTCTGTCTCGACCTTGAGGAAGGAAGCCGTACGCCAGCCGAAGTCGGCGTGAAGGTCGGCAATGCGCTTGATCTTCATGAGGGGTGTCTCTGAAGCACGGGG
>DASZQY010000226.1:0-4762 GCA_035549395.1 Bauldia sp. | reverse complement strand
TGGGAGAAATCGCCGCAGCCGAAGATCAGCACCGCCAGCGTGTAGCGGCGGAAGGAAAGGGGCAGCAATCGCAGGGCAGGGCGCAAGCCCCGGGACGGGAGAATGGGATGGCGGGTTTCGCGGACCAGGACGAGAATTGAGACGGCTGCGAAGATGCCGGGCACGGCCGCCAGCCAGAATGCGAAGCGATACGCGCCGGTCTCTCCCAGCGCCTGGCCGAGAAGAAAGACGATGCCGAGCGCGGCGGGCGGTCCGAGCATTGCGCCTGCCGTGTCCGCCGCCTCGTCGAAGCCAAAAGCACGACCGCGCGCCGCCGGAGCAACAGAGTCCGTAAGCAGTGCGTCGTGCAGCGGCGAGCGCAGGCCGCGTCCTGCCCAGCCGATCGCGCGGACGAAGAAGACCCACGGCCAGGCTGAGAACACGCCGTAGAGTCCCGTGGTCACACCGGTCAGCGCGTAGCCGAGCGCCGCCCAGCCGCGTCGGCGAGCGATCCGGTCGCCGAGCCACCCTCCAAGCAGCTTGGTGAAACTCGACAGCGCGTCGGCCGCTCCCTCAATGAGCCCGAGGGCATACGGAGGCGCTCCGATGGCCGCCAGAAACAGCGGCAGGATCGCGGTGCCGGCTTCGTGTCCGAGATCGGACAGAAAGCGGTTGACGCCCAGGCCCAGCACATTTCGATTGAGCCAGCGCGCCGTGTCGGTCTCGTTGGAGTGCATCGCCGTCATTTGGCCGTGAGGGTTGTCAGTCCCGGATGTCAGGTCTGCTGTGGCGGTGGGGACGGGTGGCATGTGCCCCGCCGGTCACCGATCGCAGCCATTGCTGCTGGCGACGACGCTGTCGAATGTGTCGAATGATCATCGGAGCCATCAATAGGAATCCGCCGGCGAGCCAGCCGGCGATGAAGGTTACGACCAAAAGAACTGACGACTGGAAATCCATCGCGCCCTCCTGCGTTTGCGAAGCTGCCTTCGCTAAGTCCCGGACGCGGCAGGCTGCGAACACAACACGCTCCCACCGCTGTAACAGCGACAGGAGTCATCAGCCCTGAGGGCGGTTGTGAGGGGGACTCCATCCCCGTGTCGACAATGCTGGTCCCGATGTTGCGATCCGTCAACAACTGTTCCGGCGGCGCGATGAAAGCGCCAAGAGATGGAGTCCTCGACCGCGTTTCCATGGCTACGGCCAGATCGCTTGACCGGGAAACGACAAGAGTCGATGCTTGCCTTCATCCATCGGGGATGGAGTCCCCCGTGTAACCGCCCTTGGGGCTGATGACTCCTGCTGCGGATGCCGCGGCGGGAGTCTGTTCAAGCGACTGCCGCCGCGTTCATGCACGAACCGGGAGGTCGCAATGCGCCTTGTCATTTCAGTTTCCATCTGTTCGGCACGAATACCGTTCGCCGGCGCCGTCTCTCGCACGCGTCGATCGCAGGGCCTCTCATGAGCGGCACGGCCAGCGACGCGCGCCCGTTGCCCGTGAGGACATCCCCGGTTCCCTTCACGATTGCGGCCATCCTGCCCGAACCGGCCACGGCCATGCAGGCGCTATGGGGTTTGGAGGCGCTGGCGCGACAGCTGCCCGCGGCGCGCCTCGTGGCCGCGCACATCCAGGTCGATCCGCGCAGCTATGCGGCCGGGCAGGAGGAGACCGACCTGCAGCTCATGCGAACAGCCACGGAAGGCAGTGTCGCAGAGCGGGCCGCCGCCACCAGGCGCATCTTCGACGCCTGGTCGCGTTCTGCCGGCTCGATCGGCACGCGGACCATGTGGCATGAGACGATGGGGTCCGAAGAGACCGCGATATCGGAGTTCGCGGCGCAAGTGGACATGATCGTGCTGGCGCGCCCGCGAAATCTTGACAGCCGCGACGCTTTTCACGCCGCAATCTTCAGCCATCGGCTGGTGCTTGTTATCCCGGAGACGAAATCCAGCGCTTCCACGTTTTGCCAGCACGTCGCGGTCGGCTGGAATCAGGCGAAGGAAGTCGACCATGTCGTCCTGCAGGCGCTGCCGGTATTGCGGCTGGCCGAAAGGGTAACCTTGATTTCCATCGATGGAGGTAACCCCGATCCGGTGCATGACTACATGATGCGCGCATTGGAGGAAGTTGGAGTCCGGTCCGAGCTCAAAACGGTGCGCACGAGGAATGCGATTGCGCCGACACTTCTCGATGAGGCCCGCAAGATCGGGGCGCAGGCGCTGCTTATGGGCGCCTACCGTCACGGCCAGCTGTGGGAACAGATCGTCGGTGGAATCACGCGCGAGGTGGTGCAGAACAGTCCGATCCCGGTCTTTCTTGCTCACTAGGGCGGTCCGGCCGCCCGATGACCTGCTGTTGACAGGGCGGTGCCACGCACTAATCTCACTGGCACCCAGGCGATGGGGTCCGCCTTGTAACCGCCCTTAGGGCTGATGACTCCTTCTGGCGCTTTGCGCGAGGAGGATGCTTGTCTGCAGAGGGCACGCTTGCCGATCAACAGCAACGACCGAGCGACCGCTTCTCATTCGGGAGGCGGCGGCGGTGAGTCTTGCCGACGTGCTGCTGCAGATAGCGCAGGTAGCCACCGTGCTGCTGCTGGCGCCGCTCATCCAGGGAATCATCCTCCAGTTTGAGGAGCGTGTGCAGCGCGGGCAGGGGCCCGGGATTTTCCAGCCCTACCGCGACCTGTGGAAGCTGTTCCACAAGGAGATCGTGGTTCCGGAGACGGCGT
This sequence comes from Bauldia sp., assembly GCA_035549395.1. Taxonomy (GTDB): domain Bacteria; phylum Pseudomonadota; class Alphaproteobacteria; order Rhizobiales; family Kaistiaceae; genus DASZQY01. The sequence goes on along the minus strand of DASZQY010000226.1, from coordinate 2,051 downwards.
CGTGGATCTTCTGGGTGACGCCGTTTGTGGCGTTCACCTGCATGCTCACGGTTCCAATCCTCATCCCGGTGCTGACGAACTATCCGCTGCCCCTGTCCGATATGGGCGACATTCTCGGCGGCGGGCTCATTCTCACGCTCGGTTCGTTCATGATCGTGCTCGCCGGCCTCGACAGCGCCAGTGCTTACGGCGGCATCGGGTCGAGCCGCGCCGTGATGCTGGCGATCCTGGCTGAGCCGACGCTCATCCTCGTCTTTGTCGGCATCACGCTGCTCGCCAAGGCGATGCTGCCCTTCGTCGTCAACCATCTGCTGGTCGCGAGCTGGGCGGTCTATTTCAGTCCGGCCCACGTCTTCCTCGTTGCTGCGTTCTTCATCCTGCTTCTGGTCGAGACGGATCGCATGCCGATCCATTCGAGCACGCACATCGAGGTCTACATGATCGACGAGGCGCGCATCCTCGAATACTCCGGACCACTGCTGGCGCTGTTGCGCTGGGCGTCGATGATGAAGCAGTTCATCCTCTACACCATCTTCTGCAACGTGCTGCTGTTGCCGTGGGGGTTGTCGGCGCAAGGGACGGCCATTGGCGCGCTCGCCGCCGCGGCTGTTCTCGTCGTCAAGTTCGTCCTCGTCGCCTGCGCGGTCGTCTTCGTCGAGACGGCGCAGTCGCGCCTGCGCTTCTACCGCTATCAGGAGCCGCTCGCCGCCTCGTTCGTTCTCGCTGTCCTCTCGATCGTCGGCAACCAGTTGAGCTGAGCGATGACGATCCAGCACCTCGACCCGCTCGCATCGTCGCTTTTCAGCCTGCTCGCCATCGTCAGTCTCCTGCTGGCGTTTGTCATGCTCGGGTCGCGCTGGCTGAAGAACTACCTGTACGCGTTTGCCGCCGAATCGTGGGTGATCGCGGGGCTCTCGGCGCTGGTCGGGTTCTACGGCGGCTATCCCGAGCTCTACCTGATCGCGATGCTGACCGCGCTGCTGCGCGGGTTGCTCCTGCCGTACCTGATCTGGCGCATCATCCACCGCCTGAAGGTCAGCCGCGAGATTCACCCGATCCTCCAGCCGAGCGCCAGCCTTGTGATCGGCGCGTTCCTGGTGATGTTCGCGCTCGCGATCTCCTTTCACGCCGCCGCCGGCCTCGGCCTGGAGCTCACCGTCGCCGTGCTGGCGCTGACGGTGATGCTGTCGATGAAGCTGATCGGCTTTCTGATACTCGCCGTGCGCCATGAGGCCATCAGCCAGATCCTCGGCCTGCTCGTGCTCGAGAACGGCATCTTTCTCGGCTCGCAGATTCTGGTGCCGGGCATGCCGCTGCTGATCGAAATGGTCATCCTGTTCGACCTGCTCATCGTCGTCGCCTGCTTCGGTGTGCTGGTCGGCTACCTCATCACTCGTGTCGGCGCGACCAGCAGCCTTGAGCTCAGGAGGCTGGTCGGATGACCGTCGGCCTGCTCGCCCTTGTTCTGATCGCAGCGCCGGTGCTGGCGATTGCGGCATGTCTGCTGTGGCCAAAGCCACGTGCCGCCGAAGGCTTCAACCTGGCCGCCGCGATCGTCTCGTTCGCCGTTGCGCTGCCGCTTCCGTTTCTCATCGACGACCGTCAACTGGTTTACTGGGACGACTACATCGTCATCGACCGCGTCTCTGCCTGGGTCATCCTGTGCACGGCGATCGTCTATCTGCTCGCCTCGATCTACGCCGTCGGCTACATGCGCCTGCTCGGCGAGGACGAGCGCCTGGCGCGCTTCTACGCCCTGTTCGCCGGCTTCGGCGCGACGACTCTGGCCGGGCCGCTCATGAACAACGTCGGCCTCTACTGGATCGCGATCGAGCTGACGACGCTGGTCTCGACCTTCCTCGTCGCCTTCGAGCGCGTCGCTGAAAGCATCGAGGCGGCGTGGAAGTACATCATGGTCGTCTCGGCGGGCATCAGCCTCGCGCTGCTCGGCACCGTCCTGCTCTACTGGGGCGGCACCTTCGTGCTCGGACCAACCTACCGCATGACGTGGGCCGCGCTCGCCGGCGCGGCGCCGCACATGAGTCCGATCA
>DASZQY010000225.1:0-30025 GCA_035549395.1 Bauldia sp. | reverse complement strand
GTCGCCGGGGTTGATGCTGCCGGCATACTTGCGCACCAGCATCGCCATCGCGTCGGGAATGGCGCCGAGGTGGAGCGGTATGCCGCAACCCTGTGCGATTACCTCGCCGTTGGCCGCGCAGACCGCCGTGGAGAAATCCATGTTGTCGCGAACCACCTGCGAGTGTGCGGTGCGGATGATGGTGATGGCGAGCTCGTCGGCAAGCGCCTCCAGGCCGCCCTTGACGACCTCGAAGGCGATCGGGTCGACGGCCGGCGAGGCCGCTTCGATCTCGGCGATCTTCATCACGCAGCCTCCATGATCAGGTTGCCGTATCCGTCGAGCGATACGTTCCAGCCGGGCGGGACAAGCGTGGTCGAGTCCATCTCCTCGACGATGAACGGCCCGGCGCGCCGGCCGCCGGTCAGGGCGGCGCGGGTCAGCACCGGCGTCTCCATAGACCCTGCCGTCGGTCCGAAATACGCTTCTCGTGCCGGCAATGACGTCTCGCCGTCTGCGGTGTGGTGGGCGAGCGCGCTGCCGCCGCGCCGTGCATCGGCTGCGCTGCGTGCACGCACGCGGATGTTCAGGGTCTCCGGCGCGTGCTGCGAGCCGCGGTGGCCGAACGTGCGCTCGTGTTCGCTGTCGAAGCGCGCGTGCATCTCGCGAATCGAATTTTCGTCGAGCCGGCCATCGGGAACCGGAATGCGCAGCTCGGACGATTGGCCGCGATAGCGCATGTCGGCAAAACGCTCGACGACGACCGCACTGGCATCGCCGCCCGTGAAGCGGCCGCGGAGATCCTTCTCCATGCGTTCGAAGCGCTCGGTCAGGTCGGATGCGTCGATCGCCTGCCGGCGTGCGAGCGACATCACCGCGTGGTGCTGGATATCGGCGACGAGAAGCCCGATCGCGCTGAACAGGCCGGGGCGCGGCGGCACGATCACCGTCTCGATCTCGAATTCCGTTGCCATAGCTGCCCCGTACATCGGCCCGGCGCCGCCAAAAGCGACGAGCGCGAAGTCGCGCGGGTCCCGCCCCCGCTGGCTGGTGACCGCTCTGATCGCCTTGCTCATCGCCGCGACCGCGATGCGGTAGGCGCCGAAGGCGCCCTCCAGCAAGCCGAGCCCGAGCGGGCCCGCGAAATGATCCGCGAGGGCCTTGCGGGCCAGTTCGGGTTCGATGCGCTGCGAGCCGCCGGCGATGAAGTGCGGGCTGAGGTAGCCGAGCACGACGTTGGCGTCGGTCAGGGTCGGCGCCGTGCCGCCGCGGCCATAGCAGGCCGGGCCGGGATCGGCGCTCGCGCTCCGCGGTCCGACGCGGGCGCCGCCACCGGTATCGACCCAGCAGATGCTGCCGCCGCCTGCACCGACCTCGGAGATGTCGATCGAGGGCACCCGGATCGTGTAGCCGCCGCCGCGGGTCAGTCCGTGGCCCGTGTTCATGCCGCCGCCGACTTCATATTCGGCCGCCTCGAACGGTTCGCCGTCCTCGATCAGCGACGCCTTGGCGGTCGTGCCGCCCATGTCGAAGCTCACGACGTTCTGCCGCCCGATGCGGTGGGCGAGGGCACGCACGGCGATCACCCCGGCCGCCGGGCCCGATTCGATCATCTGCACGGGGCGAGCCCGCGCCTCCTCCGCTTCGATGAGCCCGCCGGAGGACTGCATGATGCGGAACCCGCCGGTGACGCCTGAAGCGCGGATACCGCCTTCCAGGTCGGCGAGATAGCGGTCGACGATCGGCTGCACGTAGGCGTTCACCACTGTCGTGCTGGTCCGCTCGTATTCCTTGATCTCCGGCAGAATCTCGGCCGACACGGAGACCGAGATGCCGGGGAGCGCTGCGCGCAGGGCGGCTGCAACTTTTCGCTCGGCGTCCGGGTTGGCGTGCGAGTTGATGAAGCAAACCGCCACCGCTTCGACGCCGGCTGCGCGCAACTGTCCGGCGACCGTGTCGATCTCGCCGGCCTGCGCTTCGCGCAGCACCGCACCCGCGGCGTCGAGCCTGAAATCCAGCTCCATGCGCAGGCGGCGTGGCACGAGCGGCAGCGGTTTCTGCCAAGTCATGTCGTAGAGCGACGGGTGCCGCATGCGGCCGAGCTCCAGTACGTCGCGGAAGCCGGTCGAGGTCACCAGGCCGGTGTTTGCGCCGCGCATCTCGAGGATGGCGTTGGTCGCGACCGTCGTCCCATGGAGGATGTCGCGCACGGCAGTCGGCGCGATCTCCGCCATCTCCAGCAGCTGCGTCAGGCCGTTGATGACGGCACGCCCAAAATCGGGTGGCGACGAGAGAATCTTCAGCGTGTGCACGGCGCCGTCGTCGCTGACCAGCACCATGTCGGTGAACGTGCCGCCGATATCGACTCCGAGGCGGTACCCCGGGACCATTTTACTTTCCGCCACGGCCAGTGCCCTTCTTCGGTACAAAAGCTTCCAGAATTTCGGCCAGCCGCTCGATCGTTGCCGCGTCGGCTCCGATTGGCAGGCGCACGTGCCCGGCTCCGTGGAAATAGTGCCCGGGCACGGTAGGGACGCCGAGGTCGAGGAGTTGCTCGAAGGCCCCGACTCCCGCCGCCGCTTCCGCGCGCGAGAAGTCCGGGAACAGGAACGGCCCCGCCGCGGGCTTCACCGCGGTGATCCACTGGGAGCGTTCGATCGCGGCGATCAGCCGGTCGCGTATGCCGCGGTAGGTCTCGTTGATTCCGCCGAGCCAGTCCTGCGGGCCGGTGACCGCAGCGAAAGTCACGCGTTGCTGGACATAGCCGCAGTGGAGGCACTCCCACTCGACCACATTGGCGAAGGTATCGATCAGCGCCGGCGAGGCGTGGACGTAACCCATCCGCCAGTTGGCGAGCGCGTGCGATTTGCTGAGGCTACGGACGGTCACCAGCCGCTCCGCGTCGTTAGCGAAGTTCAAGAGGCTGACGAAGGGGCGCTCGCCGTAGTTGGCGTAGTGGAATGATTCATCCGAGACTACGACAAGGCCGCGTGCCCGTGCCAGATCGACGATCGCCGCGAGGTCCGTGCGCGAGGGCTGGAAGCCTGTAGGATTGTTGGGATTGCAGAGAAGGATCATGCGCGTCCGCGCAGTTATCGCGGCGCGGATCCGGTTGATGTCCCAGCCCCATCCGTCCTCGGCGCGGCAGGCGACGTAGACAGGCGCGGCTTCGGCGAGTTGCAGGGCGCCGTCAAAGAAGAAGGTCGGCGTCGGAACGATGACCTCGTCGCCAGGGTCGAGCAGCGCGCGGAAGACGGTGCTCAGGCCCTGCATCGCGCCATTCGTCAGGATCAATTCGCGCGCCGGGTCGACCGCCACGCCGGTCTCCGCCTGCAGCAGTGCGGCGATCGCTTCGCGCAGTTCGGGGAGTCCCCGGGCCGGGCGCAGGTCAGCCCCGTCCAGGGCGGCGATAGCCGCCTCGCGAACATGCGCCGGCAGCGGCAGCACAGGTCCGCCGCGCAGGCGCATCAGCCGCGACTTGTCGGTCTGTGCCAGCACGTCCTCGATCTCGCGCGAGCCCACGCGCACGAGATCGGCGACGCGTGCGGCGACCTGCGCACCGGCCGGATTGGGACCTCGCTGCGCGCTAGATCGCTGCATGACGTTTCCGCTTCAGGAAGCGGCCGCGCCCCGGCTTCGCCACGATCTTGCCGTCGCGCACGATGATTTCGCCGCGTGACATGGTGAAGACCGGCCAGCCGTTCGACTCGTACCCGTCGTAAGGATCGAGATCGCCCTTCGATTGCATCTTCGACGTGACGATTTTGAACTTCCGCTTCGGGTCAAACAGCATGACGTCGGCGTCGCTGCCGACCGTCAGCGATCCTTTCGCCGGGTCCATGCCGTAGATCCGCGCCGGGTTGGACGATGTCAGCTCGACAAAGCGGCGGAGCGAGATGCGGCTCTTCTCTACCCCTTCGCTGTAAAGCATGCCGATGCTGGTTTCGGCGTTGGAGGCGCCGCCCGGAATCTGGCTGAAGTCGAGCTCGGGGCGCATCATCTGCGCTGCCGTCCACGGCACGTGATCGGTGCCGTAGGCCTGGATGTCGCCGTTCGCCAGTCCGATCCATAGGGCCTTCTGGTCGGCGGCCGGACGCAGCGGCGGTGCCGAGGAGTACTTGTTGCCCTCGATCCCGGGCAATTCGTAAACGCTGTCGTCAAGGAACAGGTAGATCGGCCGGGTCTCGACGAACACCTTGGCCCCGCGTCGCCGCGCTGCGCGGGTAACGTCGAGCGCGGCTTCGCACGACAGGTGCACGATGTAGAGCGCGCAACCCAGCGCCTCGGCGTAAGTGGTGACGATCGAGACCGCCAGGGCCTCCGAAGCCGGCGGCCGCCCTTGCGGCAGCCACTTGATCGACTTCTTGCCCTGCGCGATCAGCCGCTTGGTGAGATGGTTCGCGAGCGGTCCGTCTTCCGCGTGCACGTTGACGATCAGGCCGTTGTCGGCGGCCGCCTGCATCACGCGCAGGATCTGGTCGCGGTGCAGTTGCCAGTTTCCGATCGCCGTGAAGATCTTGAGGCTGGTGAGACCGCGTTCGGCCAGGCCGGCGACTTCCCGCTCGACGTCGATTGCGTCCGGATCGGTGATCGCGACGTGGAAACCGTAGTCGAGGTACGACTTTCCCTCCGCCTTGGCGAGCTCGCCGTCCACGGCCTGGAGCAGCGTCCGGTCGGGTTCCTGGAACACATAGTTGATGAAGCTCGTCACGCCGCCAAAGGCCGCCGCGCGCGTGCCGCTCTCATAGTCGTCGGCGGCCGCCGTCGTGCCGATGCTGAGGCCGAAATGCGTATGCGGGTCGATGCCGCCCGGCAGCACCAGCAGGCCACGCGCGTCGATCGTCTCGCGGCCGCGCAGTTCTGTGCCGATCGCGGCGATCTTGTCGCCGCTGATCGCGAGGTCGAGTTCGACGGAGGCCTCGGCGGTGGTGACCAGCCCGCCCTTGAAAACGTAATCGTATTCCATTCCTACCTCCGAACTCCGATCTGAAAACAGGCCAATTCGACTGCCGAAAGAATGATTGCCAGCTCAGCCATCGCCGTTTCCGGCTCTGGTCGTGGCGGTTGCCGCCGCTGGCGTTGGTTCGGCCGCGGCGTTGCGCCCGCGCCACTTCGCCCACGCCAGCCAGGGCCACGTTGCTTCATGCCCGCCCGAGATGCCCGAAGGCCGCAGGATGAGGATCAGCAACATGGCGATGCCGAGTGCGACTTCGGTCGTGCCGACCGGCATGGCGAAGTTGAAGGCGCCGATGCTGATGCCGGCTTCCGCCTGGCGGGTGAACTGCGTGAACAGCGAGACGACAGTCGTGCCGAGCACGGCCCCCCACAGGCTTGCCTGGCCGCCGATCACCAGAACCGCGATCGTGTAGAAGGTCAGCGTCAGGTAGAAGGTGTCGACCGAGAAGGGATTGCTGAAGGCGTACATCGCGCCGGCGATGCCGACGACGAATGCGCTGATCGCGAAAGCAAAAATGCGCTCGAACGCGATGCTGATGCCGATCGACGAGGCCGCATAGGGATCTTCGCGCACGGCGCGCAGTCTCAGCCCGCGGCCGGAGATCTGGTAGAGGAACGCGATCAGGATCGCGGCTTCCGCGACGAATAACGTGTTCCACATGGTGGCGATCGGCGGCACGCCGATGATTGTGCTCGTGCCGTGGGTCACCGATTTCCAGTTGGCGATCACGACGTTGATGACGATGAGCAGCGCCAGCGTCGCGATGCTGGCCTGGAAGCCGTTCATCTTCATCAGCGGATAGCCGACAATCGCCGCGATCACGGCTGCGAAGAGTCCCGCGATGATCGCCGCGACGGCGGGATGGAGCTGAACGTCGAGCAGGAACTGGCCGGCGCCCGGAAAGTCCGGCCACAGGAAATGCTTCTGCATGACCGGAACGGTGAGCAGCGCCGCCGCATACGCCCCGATCGCCATGAAGCTCGTCTGCCCGAACGACATGATCCCGGAGTTGCCGGAGTAGATGTAGAGGCCGACCACCACGATGAGCTGGATCAGAGCCGAGCGCACGATGGTCTGCGTGGCGGCGCCGGCGAAAAATCCGCAGAGAATGGCGATCGCCGCGACCAGCACGGCGGGAACGATGAAGATCGCCACGATGCGCGAGTAATCCGTGCCGGGTGTCGCCATCAGGCCCGCTCCACCGTCGTGCGGCCGGGAAGCAGCCCCTGCGGCCTGACCAGCAGGAACGCGATCACCAGGGTGAAAAGGACGGCGTCGCGGAACGGGCTGAGCGAGGTCGGCAAGACCGCCTGCAGCACGATCGTCAGGAAGCCGAGGGCAAAGCCGCCGAGCGTGGCGCCGGCGAGCGACCCCAGTCCGCCGATGATCACTCCGGCAAATCCGATCAGGACCGGCAGGAGTCCAAGCGAGGGGTTCACCTGGCCGAGCTGGGCGACGAGCGCGAAGGAGGCAGCGGCGGCGAAGACACCGCTGATCGCGAAGGCCGCGGCGATGACGCGGTTGGTCTTGACCCCAAGCAGCCGCGCCATGGCGAAGTCTGCCGCCGCCGCCTGCATCTGGATGCCGAGGGACGTGCGCTTGAGGAACGTCATCAGGCCGACCAGCAGGATCGCCGTCATCGCGATGACGAACAGGCTGAGGTTCGGTATCTGCAGCGGCCCCAGCGTGATGTAGTCCGAGAAGAAGGACGGCAGCGCGACGAACTTTGCACGCGCGCCGACCGTGAGGATCTCGAGGTTCTGGATCGTGTAGGAGAGCGCGAAAGACGTGATCAGCATCGTCGTTGGGTCGGCGTGCCGCACCGGGCGGAAGGCGACGCGCTCCATGAGGAGAGCGATCCCGACCGCGACCACGATCATCAGCACGACGGAAATCCCGAACGACAGCGCGAACACTCCGATCGCGGCGAACAGCACGTACGCGCCGAGCGTGATCACGTCGCCGTAGGCGAAGTTCACGAGCCCCATCAGGCCGAACACGACGCCGATGCCCAGCGCGATCAAGGCGTCGAGGCTGCCCAGGCTGATCGCGTCGATGAGATAGCTGATCACGACGTTCATGAGGCCTCCCGCCGCGCCGGCGCCAGGCCCAGAAGGTAATTGGTCTCGAAGTCTGTTGATTTGCGAAGTTCCGCGGCGTTGCCCGCCAGCGCCACCTGGCCGCGGCTCAGCGAATAGACGCGGTCGGCGAGTTCCAGCGTGCGTGCCACGTATTGCTCCGCCAGCAGGATCGTGACGCCCTCGTTGCGCAGTTCCGCGATCACGTCGAAGACGCGCTTCACGAGCAGGGGCGCAAGGCCGAGCGATGGCTCGTCGAGCAGCAGGAGTTTCGGGTTGGAGAGCAGCGCGCGGCCGATTGCAAGCTGCTGCTGCTCGCCGCCCGACAGCCCGCCGGCCGACGATTTGTAGAGCCGTTTGAGCACCGGAAAGTGCCGGAAGATGCGCTCTATGTCGCGCTCGACGCCGGCGGCATCGTTACGGATCGTGGCGCCCAGCCGGAGGTTCTCCTGCACGGTCAGGTGGCCGAAAATCCGTCGGTTCTCCGGCACCAGCGCGATGCCTTTCCTGACGACGTTTTCGGGCTGGACGCGCTGCAGGTCCCCGCCTTCGAACAGGACGCGGCCGGAACGTGGGCGGTAGAGCCCGGCGATGGCGCCGAGCGTCGTCGACTTGCCGGCGCCGTTCGCGCCGAGCAGCCCGACGATTTCGCCGGGCGCGACCTCCAGGCTGACGCCCTGAATGCCGGCGACCCGGCCGTGGTAGACGTAGAGGTTCTCGACGCGCAGCATCTCACGCGGCCTCGAGCGGCGCGCCGAGATACGCCTCGATCACGCGCGGGTCGCTGCGGATCGCCTCCGGCGAGCCGACCGCCAGGGTCTTTCCGCCGTCGAGCACGTGAATCCGCTGGCAGAGCGTCATCAGCAGGCGCATGTCGTGCTCGATGATGATGATGCCGAAGCCGCTGTCCCGGTGCAGGCGGGTAAGGGTGGCGAGCAGCTCGTCGCTCTCCCGGTCGTTCAGGCCCGCCGCCGGCTCGTCGAGCAAAAGATAATTCGGCGCGCTGGCAACGGTGCGCGCCAGCGCGACCGTCCGCTGGTCGCCGTAAGGCAGCGTCCCGGCCTTCAGGCTGGCGCGGTCGATGAGACCGAGCTGGTCGAGCAACGCGCGGGCGCGGACGGCCGCGGTCTGCCGGCTGGCGCCGCGTCCGAGTGCGCCGAGCGTCACGTTTTCGAGGACCGTCAGCCCGCGGAAGAGTCGCACGCTCTGGAACGTGCGTCCGACTCCCAGCCGGCTGAGCTCGAGCGGCGGCCGTCCGGTGACGTCGCGTCCGTCGACCCTGACCGTGCCGGTCGCCGGTTTCACAAATCCCGAGAGCACGTTCAGGAGCGTGGTCTTGCCCGAGCCGTTCGGCCCGATGAGACCGAGGATCTCACCCTTTTCGAGAGTGAGATCCACGGTATCGAGAGCGACAAGTCCATTGAACCTGACGGAAACCTTCCTCGCTTCGAGCACGTGCGGTCAGCCCCTCATCCCGGCACGATGCTCACTATCCCTCAGTTACTTCGGGAACGCATCCGGCCACTTGGTCGGCGTCACGAACTCGAGGAATATTTCCTTTCCGTCCTTGAAGGCGTTGAGCGCCATTGGGCGGACCGGCGAGTGGTAATCCGGCGTGTAGGAGAGATTGCCAAGCGCCGTCGGCAGGTCCTTGAGGTTGCTCAGCTTGTCGTTGATCGCAGGGCCGTCGGTCGAGCCGGCTTGTGTGATCGCTGCCGCGAAGGCCTGGATCACGGCATAGCCGGTGAGGAACGTGTTGCTGGTCGGGTCCGACCCGTAAGCGGCCTTGTACTTTTCCACCAGTGCCCACTCGGACGGCACGTCGGGACCGAAGGTGTAGCCCTCGGCGCCAAAATAGACGTCGGAAAGGCCGGGGATTGCCTTCGCCCAGTCCTCGCCGTCATAGCCGGAGCCGCCGACGATCGGCGTGTTGACGCCGGCCGCGCGCAGCTGTTTGACCGCCGCCGTCAGGTCCGGCACGAACGAGGCGATGAAGATCATGTCGGGCTGCGGGTTCAGCGCCTTGAGGCTGGTGATCTGCGCCGCGATCGACAGGTCCTTCATCGAGATGCTGGCTTCGCCGACGACGCTGCCGCCGATGCCGGTGAAGGCTTCCTTGAAGTAGCGGGCGAGACCCTTGGTGTACTCGACCGTCTCGTCGGTGATGACGTAGGCGGTCTTCCAGCTCTTCTTGTTGTATGTCCACTCCGCCAGCGCACCGGCCTGGTAGTTCGAGCCGAGCGCCATCATGTAGGCATACGGCCCGATGCCCTGGACGCCGAACTTGGGATCGCCGGCACAGGTCGAGATCGCCGGGATCTGCTTGGCATTCGCGACGACCGCCGCGGGCGAGCCGAAATCGAAATCGCAGGCGGCGACGATGGCCACCGCGCCTTGGTCGATCAGTTGCGTTGCGCCGGTCGCGGCGAGCGCCGGGTCGGTCTTCTGATCGTAGCTGATTATTTCCAGCGGCCGGCCGAGCACGCCGCCGGCGGCGTTGATATCCTTCACCGCGAGCTCGACGCCTTGGCTGGGCGGGCCGTCGTAGCCTTGCATGAACCCGGTTTTGCTTTCGACCACGCCGATCTTGATCGGATCGGCGGCGAAAGCGCTACTCGCGAGCATGATGCCGGCCGCGACCAGCGCCAGTTTGGCGCCGGCCGACGTCAGGCGAATATTCCTGGCAGAAGTACGCATTTGCGAAATTCCCCCTGGTGTTTTGCACGTGTACTGGATGCGGCAGTGGCGGCAGTCATACGGAGAACCCGTGCCGCATGACAGGCGTGGTGTCGTCCCTCGTCCGTGAAGTCGCGGCACGATAATTCCAAATCTTTTGCGCCTGCGAGCATTTCGTGTCCCGGCGGCGCGCGGCGGTCTCGCCCATATCTCAGGACTTGTCCGCCGGCACGCCGATGCTCGCGCTGGTTGCCGGCGCCAGGGCGAAGGCGAGCGCGGCGTCGGCATGAAGCTGCGTGGAGTCGAACACCGGCAGGTCGACGTCGTCCTCGTCGATGAGCAGCCCGATCTCGGTACAGCCCAGGATCACGCCGTCGGCACCCGCTTTCTTTCCACGCTCGATTGCTTCGAGGTAGGCGGCGCGTGATTCCGGCAGAATGATGCCACGGCACAATTCGTCGAAGATGATGCGGTGGATGGTTTCGCGGTCGCGGCTCTCCGGCACGATCACGTCGAGCTTGTGTCGCTCGGCGACGCGGTCGCGGTAGAACGCCTCCTCCATGGTGTAGCGCGTTGCCAGCAGCAGAGGTCGCACGCAGCCTGTCTCCTGCACGCGTGATGCCGTCACGTCGGCAATATGCAGAAGCGGAACGTCGATCGCGTCCTGCACCGCGTCGGCGATCCGGTGCATCGTGTTGGTGCAGATGAGGACGATTTCGGCGCCGGCGCCCACCAGATCGCGGGCGATCGCGCCGAGCACCGCCCCGGCCTCGTCCCATTTGCCGGCCTTCTGCAGCGCTACGATCTCGGCAAAATTGACCGAACGCATGACAATGTCGGCGGATTCCAGCCCTCCCAGGAGATCCCGGGTCCGCTCGTTGAGCCGGCGGTAGTAGACAGCCGTGCTCTCCCAGCTCATTCCGCCTATCAGGCCAATGCGACGCATTACTATGCCCAGCCGCCACCAACGACGGCCCTCTGTCCCTGATGGAACGGTAGACCAAGAATTAGGTCATTGTCCATAGGTTCGTACCAATAATCTGCACAGTTGTGACATAAACGTTCTCTGAACATGCGAAATATGAGTTGTTTGTTCCCCATGAATGGCGCAACCCAGCAACCGGTCGGCGGCCGGCCGTCAGGTCGTCGCATGGCCGCGGTCAATTCCACCGGCGCCCGCTTGCTCGCCGGCAAGCCGCGCTGGTAAACACGGGCGTCTCCTTGAGTTCTGCTACATCCGTCCGGAGCAAACGCATGCCGATCGCCACCACCGCCAAAGGTCTGGTCACGGTCTTCGGCGGCTCCGGATTTCTCGGCCGTCATGTCGTGCGTGCGCTGCTCAAGCGCGGCTGGCGCGTCCGCGCCGCCGTCCGCCGGCCCGATCTCGCCGGCCGCCTGCAGCCGCTTGGCCTGGTCGGCTGGGTCCAGCCCGTGCAGGCCAATCTCCGGTTTCGCTGGTCGGTCGATCGTGCGGTCATCGATGCCGATGCCGTCGTCAATCTTGTCGCCATTGACGTCGAACGCGGACGCCAGCGGTTCGATGCGGTGAACGTCTTCGGTGCGCGCGCGGTTGCCGAGGCCGCTCGCGCGGCTGGCATCTCGCGCCTCGTCCACGTCTCTGCCATCGGCGCCGATGCCAACTCGCCCTCGGCCTATGAGCAAAGCAAGGCGGCCGGAGAGGTGGCGGTGTTCGAGACGATCCCGTCTGCGACGGTTTATCGGCCCTCGCTGATGTTCGGCGCCGACGATCATTTCTTCAATCGCTTCGCCGCCATGGCGCGCGCTCTGCCGGCGCTGCCGCTCTTCGGTGGCGGCCAAGGCAAATACCAGCCCGTTTTCGCCGGCGACGTCGCCACGGCAATCGTCGATGCGGTCGAAGGAAAAGTCGCCGGCGGTCGCACCTATGAGTTCGGCGGACCGGAGGTGAAGACCTATCGCGAGCTGATGGAAATCATCCTCGCCACGATTGAGCGTCGCCGCCTGCTCGTGCCGCTGCCGTGGTTCTCGGCGTCGGCAATTGCCGCGGTGGCACAATACCTGCCGGGTCCGCTGCTGACGCCGGATCAGGTTGCTCGGCTGAAGCGCGACAATGTCGTGTCAGACGCCGCCCTGCGCGACCGTCGCACGCTCGCCGGCCTCGGCATCGACGCCACGACGCTGGAAGCCGAGCTCGAGTCCTATCTCTACCGCTTCCGTCCGCACGGCGAGTTCGACCGGCCCCGGCCTGTGGCCTACTGAGCTGTCGGTCACCGATCCCGCGAGCGAAGTGATCGCCGTATCCGGCGCGGCCGTCGTGCGGTCGGCGCCGAAGAAGATCACCGCGATCAGACCGAGCACGCCGACCACGATCCGCCACCAGCCGAACGGCGCCAGCCCGAAGTTGCTGACGAAGGCGAGGAACGTCCGCACCACCACGAGCGCCGAGAGGAACGCCACGACGAAGCCGATGGCGATCAGCACGGCGGCGCTGCCGTCGATCGTGCCCGCATTCTTGTAGAAGTCGTACACGAACGCGCCGAGCATGGTCGGCATGGCGAGAAAGAAGGAGTACTCCGCCGCCGAGCGCTTGTCGGTGCCAAGCAGGAGAGCCCCGACGATCGTCGAGCCGGAGCGCGAGACGCCGGGGATCAGCGATAGGCACTGGAACAGCCCGATGCCGAAGGCCAGTCCGAGCGGATAGTCCATCACGTTGGTGCGCCGTGGCCTGAGCGGCATGCGGTCGATGACGATGAGCACGATGCCGCCGATGATGAGGGCGAGCGAGATCACCAGGATGGAACGGAACAGCACCTCGGTGATGACGTGGTGGAACAGCACGCCGAGGATCGCCGATGGCAGGAAGGCGATGATGACGCCGAGCGCGAAGCGTCGCGTCTTGGCGTCGCGCGGCAGGTCCGTCAGTATCTGCCACAGCCGGGCCGCGTAGACCGAGAGCAGCGCCAGGATCGCGCCGAGCTGGATCAGCACCTCGAACGCCTGCCCGGCGCTTTCGAAGCCCAGCACGCGGCTGGCGAGCAGGAGGTGTGCGGTCGAAGAAACCGGCAGGAACTCGGTCACCCCTTCGACGACGCCAAGTACGATGGCGTCGATGATTGCTTTCAGATCCATGAAGTTTCCCCGTTCGCGCGCCCGGACTATCCCGCGAATCGCGCCCTGAATCACGCCTTGTTCCTGCCCGAAGCGGGTTCTATACCCGCACCGCTTCGCCGTCCGCTGCCCGCCGGTGCATTCTCGAGGATCACGCGCGGCCCGCGCAAATTGCCCCCGAATCGTAACTGGAAGATTGCAAGAGAGCCGATGCCGACCCTCCATCACTATCCGTTGCTTCCCGGCTCCCGTTTCGTCCGTCTCGTGCTTGCCGAATACGGCGAGGAGGTCGTGCTCGTCGAAGAGACGCCGTGGGAGCGCGACGAGGCGTTGCTCAAGCTGAATCCATCGGGCGATCTGCCCGTCTTCATCGACGATGACGGCTCGGTGGTCGCCGGTGCGCCGGTCATCGGCGAGTACCTGGCCGAGACGCGCGGCGCCCGCGTCGGCGAGCAGACGCTGATGCCGAAGCCGCCCGCCGAGCGTGCCGAGGTCCGCCGCCTGGTAGCGTGGTTTCTCGGCAAGATGGAGGCGGAGGTCACCGGCTACCTGCTCACCGAGAAGGTGTTCAAGCGCCGCATGGGCGAGGCGAACGGCGGCGGTTCACCAGATTCGGCGGCCATTCGTGCCGCCCGCGCCAACATC
The DNA here is from genome assembly GCA_035549395.1 of Bauldia sp. GTDB lineage: Bacteria > Pseudomonadota > Alphaproteobacteria > Rhizobiales > Kaistiaceae > DASZQY01. The sequence continues at coordinate 16,603 of DASZQY010000225.1, read as the reverse complement.
AAGTATCATCTGCGCTACGTCGGCTACCTGGCTTCCCGCCGCAATTGCCTTGCCGGCCGGGAGCTTTCGTTTGCCGATCTCGCCGCAGCCGCCGAGCTGTCGGCGATCGATTACATCGGCGAGGTGCCATGGGACGAGGACGCGATGGCGAAGACGTGGTACGCGCGCCTGAAGTCGCGCCCGTCCTTCCGCGTCCTGCTGTCGGATCAGGTGAGGGGCGTCGCGGCAGCCCGGCACTACGCCGACCTGGATTTCTGAGCGCCGCGCAAGACCCGCGTCCCGTCCGCTACCCACCGCGCGGCACCGGCACGCCCGCCGAGATCAAGGCCGCCTTCCTTGCCGATTGCCGTCGCGCCGGGTTTGATGTCGCCGGCGTCGCCGCGCCCGATGCCGTGCCGGAAGCCGCCGCACGTCTGCGCGAATTTCTTGCCGCCGGGCGTCACGGCACCATGACGTGGCTTGAGGCTGAGGCCGATCGTCGCTCCGCTCCGAGGTCGCTCTGGCCGGAAGTCGACAGCGTCGTGATGGTTGGCCTGAACTATGGGCCGGCCCACGATCCGCTTGCCGCACTGGCGCTCCGCGATCGCGGCGTCGTGTCGGTCTACGCCCAGAACCGCGACTATCACGATCTGGTCAGAGGCAGGCTCAAGGAGCTCGCCGGCCGCTTCAAGGCGAAGACCGGCAGCGAAGTGAAGGTGTTCGTCGACACGGCGCCCCTGATGGAGAAGCCGCTCGCCGCTGCCGCCGGCCTCGGCTGGCAGGGCAAGCACACCAATCTCGTCAGCCGAGAGTTCGGCTCGTGGCTGTTCCTCGGGGCGATTGCAGTAGCGATGAAGCTGCCGGCGGATGCTCCGGTCACCGATAGCTGCGGCACCTGCCGTGCTTGCCTCGACGTCTGCCCGACCAAGGCGTTCCCGGCGCCTTACCAGCTCGATGCGCGCCGCTGTATCTCGTATCTCACCATCGAGCACGAAGGACCGATCCCGCACGAGTTTCGCAAGGCGATCGGCAATCGCATCTATGGCTGCGACGATTGCCTGGCGGTATGCCCGTGGAACAAGTTCGCTTCCGTCACCCGCGAGGCGAAGCTGGCAGCGCGTGCCGATCGCATCTCGCCGCGCCTCGCTGATCTCGCCGCGCTCGACGATGACGGTTTCCGCGCGATGTTTGCCGCCTCGCCGATCAAGCGCATTGGCCGTGATCGTTTCGTGCGCAACGTAATGATTGCCGTCGGCAATAGCGGCGATCCTGCGCTGCGCCCGGTCGCCGAAGCGTGCACGCACGACGCCTCGCCGCTGGTCGCCGAGGCCGCTTCATGGGCGCTCGCCGAGCTTGGTCAGGCGCGATGACCGCGCCGCTCTTTTTCCGCACGGCGAAGGAGTGGCGCGTCTGGCTGCAGAGGAACCACGCCAGCGCGACTGAGCTGGTCGTCGGTTTCCACAAGGCGACGTCCTCGCAGACGGGCATCACCTACAGGGAGGCGCTCGACGAAGCCCTGTGCTTCGGCTGGATAGACGCCGTGCGCAGGGGCGGAGAGCACACGTGGTCGATCCGTTTCACGCCGCGGAAAGCCTTCAGCATCTGGAGCCAGATCAACATCCGCCGCATGGAGGAGTTGAAGCGGGAAGGGCGCCTGCATGCCGCCGGCCTTGCCGTCTACGAAGGGCGCGATCCGCGCCGCGAGAAAAAATACTCCTATGAGAATCGCGACAACGCGAAGCTCTCGGCCGCCGAAGAGCGCGCCTTCCGCGCCGACAGGAAGGCATGGGCGAACTTCGAGAAGATGCCGCCGTCCTACCGCCGTCCCGCCATCTGGTGGGTGGTCGGCGCCAAGCGCAACGATACGCGCCAGCGCCGGCTGGCGGCCCTCATCGCCGACTCCGCCGCCGGCCGCAAGGTGAAGCACCTCCGCCGTCCCGGCGACAAGGCGGAGGACCCATGACCGCGCCGCGCATCTTCATCTTCGGCATGGGCTACACCGCCCGCGCCCTCGCGTCCCACATGGCCGAGCGCGCTGAATGGGTTCGCGGCACCACCCGCGACGGCGTCAATGGCACGCGCGTCTTCGATGGCGCGAAAGTCGATCCGGCCATCGCCACCGATCTTGCCGCCGCAACGCATGTCATCGTTTCGGTGCCGCCGGGTGAGGATGATCCCGTCCTCGCGACTTTCGCCGGCATGATTGCTGCCGCGCCCGAGCTGCGCTGGATGGGCTATCTCTCCAGCGTCGCGGTCTATGGCAACTATGGCGGCGCCTGGGTCACGGAACGCACGACGCCGCATCCGAAAACGGAGCGCAGCGTCCGCCGCCTGGCGGCAGAGCGGGACTGGATGAAGCTCGCGGCCGCCCGTGCCATCCCGCTTGCCGTCTTCCGCCTCGCCGGCATCTACGGTCCGGGCCGCAATGCGCTGGTCAATCTCGCCGAGGGCAAGGCGCATCGCATCGTGAAGCCCAGCCAGGTCTTCAACCGCATCCACGTCGGCGACATTGCGGCGGCGCTGTCGGCGGCGGCCGGGCAGGGCACGGCGCGCACCTTCAACCTCGCCGACGATTTGCCGGCCCCGCCGCAGGATGTTGTCGCCTATGCCGCTGAAATCATGGGCGTTTCAGCCCCGGCGGAAGTGCCATATGCGACCGCGGAGCTGTCGCCGATGGCTCGCGCGTTCTATGCCGACAACAAGCGCGTGAAGAATACCAAGGCAAAACAAGAACTTGGATGGAGTCCTCGCTTCCCGAACTACCGCTCGGGGCTCGACGCCTTATGGCAGTCTGGTACTTGGCGCAAGGCCTGAAATCGGCCAAAAAAGCCAAAGCCGCCCTTGCTTTGGACAAATGTCGGATCATATCTTTGTGCAGCGCAACACTGACGGCTCGGGGTAGTCGCCGCGCGGCAGGAAAGGGGTGGTCGGTTTGTCCTACTACCAGCTTTACGAGTTGAACCACGCCGCCATGGGCCCGTTCCGGGCCGCTGCCGACGCCGCTCGTATCTATTTTCAGAACCCGCTCAATCCGCTTTCGGCGACGCCTTTCGGCCGTTCGATGGCGGCTGCCGCCGAGATGTTCGAGCGCACGACGCGCCGTTACAGCAAGCCCGAGTGGGGTATCACCGAGACGACCGTCCACGGCGTCCATGTCCCGGTTACGCCGACGGTGGTCTGGGAGCGTCCTTTCTGCCGCCTCATCCACTTCGCCAAGGCCGCTGCGAAAAACGGCAATGGTGCGGTGCAGCCCAAGCTGCTCATCGTCGCGCCGATGTCAGGCCATTACGCCACGCTGCTCCGCGGCACGGTCACGACGATGCTCCCCGACCACGATGTGTACATCACCGACTGGGTCGATGCCCGCATGGTGCCGCTGACGGCGGGTGCTTTCGATCTCGACGACTATGTCGACTACGTCGTCTCGATCCTTCATTTCCTTGGGCCTGGCGCGCACATCATGGCGGTCTGCCAGCCATCGGTACCGGTGCTCGCCGCGACGGCGCTGATGGAAGGCGCCGACGATGCGCACATCCCCGCCACGATGACTCTGATGGGCGGGCCGATCGATACGCGCGTCAGCCCGACCGCGGTGAACACGCTGGCCAACAGCCACGATCTCGACTGGTTCCGCCAGAACGTCATCATGAAGGTTCCGTTCCCGCACGCTGGTTTCATGCGCGAGGTCTATCCGGGCTTTCTCCAGATCTCCGGCTTCCTGTCCATGAACATGGACCGTCACATCCAGGCGCACCGTGACCTGTTCAATCACCTGGTACACGGCGACGGCGACTCTGCCGACAAGCAGCGCGACTTCTATGACGAGTATCTGGCGGTCATGGATCTGACCGCCGAGTTCTACCTGCAGACCGTGGATACGGTTTTCCTGCGTCACGCCTTGCCGACGGGCAAGATGACCCACCGCACCAGCCCGGTTGATCCGAAAGCCATCCGCCGCATTGCGCTCCTCACTGTCGAAGGCGAGAACGACGACATCTCCGGCGTCGGCCAGACCAAGGCCGCCCACGACATCTGCACGTCCATTCCCGACAATATGAAGGCGCACTATCTTCAGCCCAAGGTCGGGCACTATGGCGTCTTCAACGGTTCGCGCTTCCGCGCCGAAATCGCCCCGCGGATCGCCGATTTCATTGCCACTCACAGCCACAAGGCCCGCAACGGCAAGGGCTGAACCCGCCAGCGGCGCCCTCTCCACTGCGTCTTCCCGTCACGTCCGCCGGAAAAGCGACAGGCCCGTGTCGCTTTTTTCTTGAAACGACCCCTTGCCTCTACCACGTCGTACGTTGTTACGTACGATACTCCCATGGAGGGAAAGGGAACGACAATGTTCTACGGTCATGCGCTGCGCCCTGTCTGGTCGCCGCTCCCCATTATTCTGGTGCTTCTCGCCTTCTGGGTCGCCTGGCCGCTGGGACTGGCGCTGCTCGTGGCCTTCCTCTTCTGGGGCCACCGCATGCGTCATTTCGGCAGCCGCTTCGAAGGCATGTGCCGCGACGCCGCCGATTGGGGCCGCGGCTCCCGTAACGGCGATTGGGGCGGCCGCGGCTTCGGCCGCAGCGGCAACTCGGCCTTCGACGACTACCGCGACGCCGAACTACGCCGCCTCGATGAGGAGCGCCGCAAGCTCGACGACGAGCGCCGTGAGTTCGAGCAATACGTGCACGATCTGCGTCGCGCCCGCGACAAGGACGAGTTTGATCGTTTCATGGCTGACCGCGCCCGGCGCACGAAGCCGAAAGGCGATACCATCGACCTCTGACTGGCGCGCGCGGACCGGTCATGTTGAAACGGCGGAGCGAAAGCCCCGCCGTTTTTTGTTGGCGGCCAGTTCGCCCTCGGAAACATATCCAGAACGAATCCCGCTGTGCCATGATGCACGGCATCCGTTGATTCGTCCGAACGAGCCTCATGGCCTTTGTTGCCCGCCAGCCGGCGGAGTCCCTGCCGGATCGCTTCGAAATCGCCACGGAGAGCGGCGTTGTCGCCATCGATCTCCGTCGCCATCCGCGCGCCCGCAACTACACGCTGCGGGTTGGCGGGCCGAGCCGTGCGCCGGTCCTCACCATGCCCAAGCGCGGCTCGCTGCATGAGGCGCGCCGCTTCCTCGAGCGTCACTCGGCCTGGCTGCAGCGCCAGATCGAGAAGCTGCCCGCCGCCACGGTCATCGCCGACGGCGCGTCGCTGCCGCTCCGCGGTGTGCTCCACGTCGTCCGCCATCAGCCCGGCACGCGTGGCACAGTTGCCGTCGCCGGCGATATCGCCGGTGCCGCCCTCGTCGTCCCGACGCCAGAACTCGGCGATCCCGGCCAGGTTCGCCGCCGCGTCGTGGAATTCCTGAAGCGCGAGGCCAGGCGCGACCTGGAATGGGCGGTTATCCGCCATACGCTCGCGCTCGGTGTCAGGGCCAAATCCGTTCGCGTCCGCGATCAGGTCAGCCGCTGGGGCTCCTGCTCGGCGGACGGCCACCTGTCATTCTCCTGGCGCCTCGTCATGGCGCCGCCGGCGGTGCTTGATTATCTCGCCGCCCATGAGGTTGCCCACCTGGCCGAGCTCAACCATTCGCCGCGCTTCTGGCGTCTGTGCGAGCATCTCGCGCCGCAGTCGTCCGCCGCCCGCGCCTGGCTGCGCAAGAACGGCGCCGCCCTCCACGCCATCGCCGCCGATTAGCGGGTTGCGTGCCTTCAACGCACTGGTCGAGCCGCCGCTAAGGGCGTAAAGCCTCCGCCGCTCGTCCCGCCTTCGCCCGCCTTCATGCGCCTCAAGCCCGATACGCCGGCCTTCACGCTGCTGCTCGCCCTGCTCACGGCGGTCGGTCCGGTTTCCATCGATATCTACCTGCCGTCGCTGCCCTCGCTGGTCAGCGTTTTCGGAACCACGTCGGCGGGCGCTCAGGCGACCATCACCGCCTACTACATCGGTTTCGCTCTGGCGCAGATCATCTATGGCCCGATCTCGGATCGCATCGGCCGCCGTCCGGTGCTGCTCGTCGGTCTCGCCGCCTATGTCGCCGCGAGCCTGGCGTGCGTTCTTGCCCCGTCGCTGGAGGCGCTCATCGTCGCCCGCGTCGTCCAGGCGGTTGCTGCCGCAGCCCCGATCATCCTTGCCCGCACCATCGTGCGTGACCTGCATTCGGGCGTGCGCGCCGGCAATCTGCTGTCGGTCATGTCGTCGATCATGGGCGTCGTGCCGGTGATCGCCCCGGCTGTCGGCGGCTTCCTTGCCCAGCGCTTCGGCTGGCAGTCGAATTTCTGGGTGATGACGGTCGCCGGTGCGTTCGCCTTTCTCCTGGTGGTCTTCGCTTTGCCCGAGACGATCGGCGATCGTCGCGCCGCCGTGCTCTCGCCGCTGAGCATCCTGCGCTCGTATCGCGTCGTGCTGAGAAGCCGCACCTTCCTGCTCTATGCGGCGATAGTCTGTCTGGGTTATGGCGGCCTCATCACCTACATCGGCGTCTCGTCCTTCATCGTCCAGGGCCACTATCGGCTTTCGCCGGTCGGCTACGGCTTCACCTTCGCGATCAGCTCGGTAGGCTATATTGCCGGCACATTTCTCGGGCGCATCATCGCCGGCCGCCGCGGGCTTGATCGTGCCGTCGGCATGGGTGTCGCGCTGCTTGCCGCCGGTGGCGCGGTCCTTCCCGCGGCCGTCGCGCTCGGGCCTGGCCGCGTCGCGGAATTCGTCGTTCCGGTCATCGTCTACATGGCTGGAATAGGCATCATCATCCCGCAGGGCATCGCCGCCGCGCTGACGCCATTTCCCGAACGGGCCGGCGCCGCTTCCTCTCTCATTGGTTTCCTGCACATGACCACGGCCGCGATCGTGCTCGCCGTCGCCGGCGCCCTGTTCGGCGACGCCGCCTTCGCCAACGCCTGCGTGCTCGGCGTCACCGGAGTACTTGCCGTGGCCGTCTTCGCCGGAGGGCACCGCGTGCGCCGCGCGGTCCCCGCCTGAGGCGTTCTATCCTCCGAACAGGCGCTCGAAGAAGTTCCGCCGCTTGACCGGCACGTACTGCGGATTTCCGGCGGCGCTGCCGACGCCGGTCGGCGGCAGTGGCAGTCCGGCGTCCGGGTCGCCATCGTCCTGCTCGGCCATCTGGCCGATCGGGTCGGTCTCCGGCGCGATGTTGAGCGGCCGGCCGTCCTCGCCCGTCGTCGCCACCATGTTTCCGATCTGGTCGTTCTGGGCCACGTAGTTCTGCGGCGCGCCGATCTGGTAGTTGCCGGGCAGGTTAGCCGGCTGCACGCCCTTCAGCGCCACGCTCATGAAACGGTTCCAGGCCAGCGCCGGCAGGTTGCTCCCGCTCGCCTTCTTGGTCGGCGAGTCGTCGTCGTTGCCGAACCACACGCCTGTGGTCAGCGCCGCCGTGTACCCGATGAACCAGGCGTCGCGGAAATCCTGGCTGGTGCCGGTCTTGCCCGCCGATTGCCAGCCGGGAATCTTCGCCCGCTGCCCGGTGCCGGCGAGCACGGTCTGCTCCAGCATCGCGTTCATCATGCCGACGTAGAGCGGGTCGATTACCTGCCCGCGGCCTGTTCCGCTGCGCTGGTAGAGCACGTTGCCCTTGTCGTCGGTGATGCGGTTGATGACATGCGCGATGATTCCACGGCCGCCATTGGAGAAGGGCACGAATGCCGCCGTCATCTCGAGCGGCGTCACTTCCGACGTGCCGAGCGCGATCGAGGGCGTCGCTTCCAGCGGCGAGCTGATGCCGAGGCGATGCGCCGTCGCCACCACCGCCTGCGGTCCCACCTCCGCGGTGAGCTGCGCCGAAACCGTGTTCAGCGAAAGCGCGAGCGCCGTCGTCAGCGTCACTGGCCCCTTGTAGTCCTTCTCGTAGTTCTGCGGCTTCCATCCCGCTATCGAAACCGGCTGGTCGACCCGCACCGTCTCGGGGATGAGTCCGTCCTCCAGCGCCGTCAGGTAGACGAACGGCTTGAACGATGAGCCCGGCTGCCGCATGGCGCTCACCGCGCGGTTGAAGGGGCTGCTGGCGTAGTCGCGCCCACCGACCAGAGCCTTCACCGCGCCATCGGGGTCGATCGCCACCATCGCCGCTTGGCCGACGCCGTATTTCTTGCCGCTCTCGTCCAGCGTCTGGCTGATCGCGCTGGCGGCCGCCGCCTGCAGCCTGAGGTCGATCGAGGTGTCGACAATGATGTCGCGGTCGACCGAGCCGACGTAGTCCGGCAGCTGGTCCATCACCCAGTCGGCGACGTACCGCCCGCTGCCGTCGGCGACGTCGTTGACCGGCGCCACCTTCGTCGCCTCGGCCAGGCTCACTTCCTTGTCGCTGATGGTGCCGGCCTCTCGCATGGCTTGAAGCACCTGCGTCGCGCGCGCCTTCGCTGCCGCGGGGTTGGCGATCGGCGAATAGTACGAGGGCGCCTTCAGCAGCCCGGCTATGGTCGCGGCTTCGGCGAGGTTCAGCGTGCGCGCCGATTTGCCGAAGTAGCGATGCGCCGCCGCGTCCACTCCATAGGCTCCGGCGCCAAGATAGACGCGGTTGAGATAGAGCTCGAGGATCTGCTTTTTGGAAAGCCGCATCTCCAGCCATACCGCCAGGATCATCTCCTGGATCTTGCGCTGGAAGGTGCGGTCGGGCGTCAGGAACAGGTTCTTGGCGAGCTGCTGGGTCAGCGTCGAGCCGCCCTGCACGACGCCGCCGGCCGCGATGTTGGTGAAGGCGGCGCGGATGAGGCCGATCGGATCGATGCCGAAGTGGTAGTAGAAGCGCCGGTCCTCGATCGCGACCACCGCCTCGGGCAGGTAGGGCGACATCTCGTCCAGCGACAGGCTCTGTCCGTTGGTGTCGCTGTGGTTGGTGATCAGCGAACCGTCGGCGGCCAGGATGCGCACGCTGGGCTGCTTGGCCGGCACCGTCCAGTCGGCGGTCGCCGGCAGCCGCGCCGCGTAGTAGGCGATCACGCCCGCCGCGCCGAGGAAGCCGATCCCGAAAACCAGAAAGGCGACCTTGGCCAGTCGCCATCCGAGCCCGCCGCCGCGTTTGCCGCCGCCCTTGCCGCTTCCGCGCGCCTTGCGCGGCTTCGCCTTCGTCCGCCGCCCGGCCTTTTTGGTCGGCACAGTACGGTCGCCGCTGCCGAGGCCGAAGGCCAGCGACGCGTCGTCGTCGGAATCGCCGCGCTCTGCGGCGCCCGTTCCTTTTGCTTTTCGCGTCGCCATGATGGGAGCCTAGAGCGACGCTAGATGCGGCGATTTAAGGGCGGGTTAAGGGTGAATGCTGCCGCGAACGAGCCGTTGGCGGGCACGTTCATCGTAGCACCGGAGGCGCGAGCCGCTCACCTTCCGGAGACGTGAGGCCAAACGTCGCCGCCTGTCACATGTCTGTCATGGACGGTTTGTAGCCAGTCCGTCATGACCGACATGAAGCCCTTCAACGTCCTGTTCCTGTGCACGGGCAATAGCGCCCGCTCCGTCATGGCGGAGGCGCTTCTGAATCGTCTCGGCGGCGGCCGCTTCAAGGCTTATTCGGCGGGCAGCCATCCCAGGGGTGCCGTCCATCCCCGCACCCTCGCGCTGCTGCGGAATGCACATTTCGACACCAGCGGATTCCGCTCCAAGAGCTGGGATGAATTTGCGCTCCCCGGCGCTCCGAAAATGGATTTCGTCTTCACCGTCTGCGACGATGCCGCGGCGGAAGTCTGTCCGGTTTGGCCGGGTCAGCCGATGACGGCGCACTGGGGCGTGCCCGATCCGGCGCTCGCCACAGGCAGCGATGCCGAGATCGCCCTCGCCTTCGCCGATGCATACCGCATGTTGAACAATCGCATTTCGGTCTTCGTCAGTCTGCCGATCGCCAGGCTCGACAGGCTGTCGCTGCAGGCGCACCTCAACAACATCGGCGCCATGCCGCGCCCCGATCGCAAGACATACGCGGCGGCCTGAGCATGATGCGGCGGTTGGCCGCCGAAGCGCTCGGCACGGCGCTCCTCGTCGCAACCGTTGTTGGCGCCGGCATCATGGCCGAGCGGCTGGCTGGCGGAAACGCGGCGTTGGCTTTGCTCGGCGATACGCTGCCGACAGGCGCCATGCTCGTCGTCCTCGTCACTGTCTTCGGGCCGATCTCCGGCGCCCATTTCAATCCCGCCGTCAGCCTGGTCTTTGCGCTGCGCGGCGCGCTGCCGTGGCGCGATCTCGCGCCATACGTGCTGGCGCAGTGTGCCGGCGCTGTCGCCGGCACCGTTGTCGCCCATCTCATGTTTGATCTGGCGCCCCTGGTCATCGGGGACCATGCCCGCAGTGGCCCTTCGATATGGCTGGGCGAAGTGGTTGCCACATTCGCTCTGGTGCTCACGGTGCTGGGCGGCATCCGCTATGCCCCGGGGGCGGTACCATGGCTGGTTGGTCTCGTCATTACGGCCGGCTACTGGTTCACCTCATCCACCAGCTTTGCCAATCCCGCCGTCGCGCTGGCGCGCGGCTTCACCACGACCTTCGCGGGCATCGCGCTTGTTGATGTGCCGGCCTTCGTGGTCGCGGAGATTGCCGGCGCGCTTCTGGCAGCGGGGGCGTTCAGGCTGCTGGCCGCGACCGCTGATCCTGCGACAACGACTGTATCACGCGACACTCGCTGATCTCGCCGCCGTGGCATGAGGCGAGCATCTTGCCGAGCTCGCGCCTGAGGCGCGTGAGCGCGGCGATCTTGCGCTCCGTCGCAGCGAGGTGCCTCGCCGCAATCTCGTCGACGTTGTCGCAGGACTGCTCCCGGTGGGCAGCCAGCGTCAGCAACTCGCGGACATCGTCGATCGAAAACCCGAGGTCGCGGGCGCGGCGGATGAATCCCAGCCTCTGCACGTGTTCCTCGCCATAGCTGCGATAGTTGCCGGCTGTTCGCCGGGGCCGGGGCAGAAGGCCTATCTTCTCGTAATAGCGGATCGTTTCCGTCTTGGTGCCGGTCGCGTGTGCAAGATGTCCGATCGTCAGCGGGTTCATGGCTTGACCCTGTAGTGGCTACAGGGTGCAGTTATAGGCGGCGAGTCCCGGAAGGAACAGGAGCCGCCCGTGAGTGGCGATTGCTGCGATCATTGTCATCACCACGATCATGATCACCATGACGCCGGGCAGGCCCGGGCGGTACGCCGGGCGCTGTGGGCGGTGCTTGGCATCAACGCGGCGATGTTCCTGGTTGAGGTCGGCGCGGGTCTTGCTGCGGGTTCGGCCTCGCTCCAGGCCGATGCGCTCGACTTCCTGGGCGATGCCGCGAACTATGCGATCAGCCTGCTGGTGATCGGCATGGCAATTCGCTACCGCGCCTCCGCTGCGCTGGCCAAGGGTCTGAGCATGGGTGCCTTTGGCCTGTGGGTTCTCGCCACGGTGGCCTGGCATGCCTTCGCCGGCACGCTGCCCAGCGCCGTCACCATGGGCGCCGTTGGGGTCGCCGCGCTCGTCGCCAATGTCGCTTCGTTTGGGCTTCTCTGGGCCTACCGCGGCGGCGATGCCAACATGCGCTCTGCCTGGATCTGCACCCGCAATGACGTCCTCGGCAATGTCGCCGTTCTGCTCGCCGCCGCTGGCGTGTTCGGCACGGCAGCGGGTTGGCCCGATCTCGTCGTCGCCCTCGCCATGGCGGCGCTCGCCCTGCAGGGCGCCGCGGCCGTTATCCGTCATGCGCTGAGCGAGCTCAGGGAACGTCCAGCCGCAATCGCTGCCGGCTGAGTCGCGGCCTCCAGGTGGCATCGGCGAAGCACGCCGCCGGAAACTCGACCTTCTGGCACGTGTATATGTGCAGGCGAAGGCGGCACCAGCCTGACGCCGTGTGGGGCGCAAAAGCGCACTTTCTGCCCCATTTTCGCCATTGCCAGCGGTGACACCGCAGCGCACTTTTCACCATGCACCATCACGTTCCGTTCACGCGGCAGCGGTACTAGAACGGTGTCTGGCGGCCCGGAACCTGTTCCGGGCGCCTCCCGTTCCCGCACCAGCGCCAGTCGCCCACCCAGGGCATCCGTCTAGTGGCAAGCGAACAGACAACGACGATTCCAGCCGCGAAGGGCCTCGCGGCTCTGCCCATGGCGATCCCCGAGCGCCTGCGCGCCATGGTTCGCGGGCGCGAGGTCTGGCTGGTCGTGCTCGCGGCCGTCATCGGCATCATCGCCGGGATCTCGGTCGTCGCGATCAATGCCATTGTCGAGGTGCTGCACGAGGTTCTGTTCGACATAGATGACGGCGGCCGCCTCAGCGCCGTCGATTCGCTGCCTAACGCCACCGGCTTCATCGTGCCGGTGGTCGGCGGGTTTATTGTCGCCACCATCGCGGCTGCCGCCGTCCGCGCCAAGTTCCCGCGCTCCATCGACCCGATTGAGGCCAATGCCCTGCACGGTGGCCGCATGTCGATGCGCGACAGCATCCTTGTCGCCTTCCAGACCATCGTCTCCAACGGCTTCGGCGCCTCCGTCGGGCTCGAGGCCGGCTACACCCAGCTGGTCGCCGGCATCGCCTCGCGCCTCGGGGTGGGATTCCGCCTGCGTCGCGCCGATTTGCGCACGATGGTTGGCTGCGGCGCTGCGTCGGCCATCGCCGCGGCTTTCGGCGCGCCGCTCACCGGCGCCTTCTACGGCTTCGAGCTGATCATCGGCACGTATACCGCCGCGACCCTGGCTCCCGTGCTTACCGCCTCGATCGCCGGCGCGCTCGTCGCCCGTGCCTTCGGCGTCACGCCCTATGCCGTCACTTCGGCTCCGGTGTCCGTCTTTCACAGCACCAACCTGCCGGCCCTGCTGGCGCTGGCGCTGATCTGCGCCGGCGTCGGCATCGTCATCATGCGCGGCGTCACGATGACGGAGGCCGGCTTCCGCCGCGCCCGCGTGCCGGCCATTGCGCGCCCCGTGCTCGGCGGTCTGGTCGTCGGCGCCCTCGCTACGGTCGATCCCCACGTGCTCTCCTCGGGCCATGGGGCGCTGACCCTGATCCTCGACTCCACCGTGCCGATGATAGGCCCGCTCCTCGTGCTCATCGTCATGAAGGCTGCGGCTTCCGCCGTGTCGCTTGGCTCCGGGTTCCGCGGTGGTCTGTTCTTCGCTTCGCTTTATCTCGGGGCTCTCACCGGCAAGCTGTTCGCAGCCGTGCTGCTCGCCGTCATGCCGGCCGTGGCGCCCGATCCGCTGGTTGCCACCATCGTCGGCATGACGTCGATGGCGGTGGCGATCGTCGGCGGTCCGCTCACCATGGCGTTCCTCGCGCTGGAGACCACCGGCGACCTGCCGGTCACTCTTGCCGTGCTCGCCGCCGCCGTGGTTTCCTCGATCACGGTCCGCGAGCTGTTCGGCTATTCGTTCACCACCTGGCGCATGCACCTGCGTGGCGAGACCATCCGCAGCGCTCATGACGTCGGCCGCATCCGCGCGCTCACCGTTGGCAGCCTCATGCGGCGCGATGTCCGCACGGTGCACGCGGATATGCGCGCCTCCGCCTTCCGGCGCGACTTTCCGCTGGGCTCCACCCAGCGCGTCGTCGTGGTCGATCCGGCCGGCCGCTACCAGGGCATCGCGCTGGTCGGCGAGGTCCATGCCGCCGCGCCCCCCGGCGAATCCGATCCGCGCACGATCGGCGAGTTCCTGCACCACCGGAAGGACTTCCTGCGCCCGGAAATGAATATCAAGGACGCCATGAAGGCGTTCGATACGGCCGAGGGCGAGGCGCTTGCGGTGCTCGATGCCAACGGCCGCGTCCTCGGTCTGCTGACCGAATCCTATGCGCTCCGCCGCTATTCCGAGGAATTGGACCGCGCCCGCCGCGATATCGTCGGCGAAGCCGTCTGATCCTGCCGGAATTTGGCCGCATGGCCTGTTGACCGCGCGCGCTTTGCCCTTCCGTAAGATGCCGCCAGCCGCCATATTCAGGGCATGCCTGAAACACCCGCGTACGCCCGTCCGGTGAAGCCCGGCGACCATGTCTTTCTGGTCGACGGTTCCGGCTATGTCTATCGCGCCTTCCACGCGCTGCCGCCGCTCACCCGCAAGTCCGATGGCCTGCCGATCGGCGCCGTCGCCGGTTTCTGCAACATGCTGTGGAAGCTGCTGCAGGATGCCTCGGCCGGCGTGAAGCCCACCCATCTCGCGGTCGTCTTCGACAAGTCGGAGCATACCTTCCGCAATGAGATGTATTCCGACTACAAGTCGCACCGGCCCGAGGCGCCCGACGACCTGAAGCCGCAGTTCCCGCTCATCCGCAAGGCCGTCGCGGCCTTCAACGTCGCCTGCATCGAGCAGGCCGGCTTCGAGGCCGATGATCTCATCGCCACCTACGCCCGCCTGGGAATCGAAGCGGGCGCGGATGTCACCATCGTCTCCTCCGACAAGGACCTGATGCAGCTCGTCACGCCGACCGTGACCATGTTCGACACGATGAAGGACAAGCGTATCGGCATCCCCGAGGTCGTGGAGAAGTTCGGCGTTCCGCCCGAGAAGGTCATCGAAGTCCAGGCGCTGATCGGTGACAGCGTCGACAACGTTCCCGGCGTTCCCGGCATCGGCGTCAAGACTGCCGCCCAGTTGATCGGCGAATATGGCGATCTCGAGGGCCTTCTGTCCCATCTCGATTCGATCAAGCAGCCGAAGCGCCGCGAGACGCTGGAGACGAACGCCGAAAACGCCCGGCTGTCGAAGAAACTGGTGACGCTCGACCGCAACGTGCCGCTTGAATTCCCGATCGAGCATCTGGCGGTGCGCGATCGCGATGGCCCGCTGCTCATCGCCTTCTGCAAGGCGATGGAGTTCGCGGCGCTTACCCGCCGCGTGGCCGAAGCGACCAGGACCGACGCCGACAGCGTCGCGCCCGGCTTGCCCGGCGAGGCGCCGCAGGCGCTGAAGCCGAAGACCGACCGCGCCGATGTCACGGAAGAGGCGGTGCCGGCCCGCCCGGTCTATCGGCCCTACTTCAATTCCGGCGAGAAGCGCACGCCTGTGGCCGACGGGGCCTCCGGGCCGGCAAAGCGGGTGGCGGAAGGTGCTGCCGCTGCCGTCGCGGCCCCCTTCGATCACAAGAAATACGAGACACTGACTACTGCCGCGGCGCTCGATCGTTGGATCGCCGATGCGCGTGCGCTTGGCCGCGTCGCTATCGACGCCGAGACCAATTCGCTCGATCCGATGCAGGCCGAACTTGCCGGCGTCAGCCTGGCGCTGGCGCCGGGCAGGGCGGCCTATCTCCCGCTCAGCCACAAGAGCGGGCAGGGCGACCTGCTCGGCGGCGGTCTGGTCGGTGGCCAGGTCCCGGTGGCCGAGGCGTTGTCGAAGTTGAAGCCGCTGCTCGAGGATCCCTCAGTCATCAAGATCGCGCAGAACCTCAAGTACGATTACGTCGTTTTCGCCCGCCATGGCATCGACGTTGCCCCCTACGACGACACGATGCTGATTTCCTACTCGCTGGATGGCGGGAAAGGTGGCTCCGGCATGGACGAGCTGTCCGAGGCGCTGCTCAACCACAGGCCCATCGCCTTCAAGGATGTTGCCGGCTCCGGTTCGAAGCAGGTGACCTTCGATTATGTCGCGCTCGACAAGGCGACCGAATATTCCGCCGAGGACGCCGATGTCGCGCTGCGCCTGTGGACGGCGCTGAAGCCCCGGCTCGCGGCCGAGCACATGGCGACCGTCTACGAGACCCTGGAGCGGCCGCTGATCCCAGTGCTGGCGCGCATGGAAGCGCGCGGCATCAAGGTCGATCGCCAGATTCTTTCGCGCATGTCGGGGGAGTTCTCGCAGAAGCTCGGCGGGCTCGAGTATGAAATCTTCAATCTCGCCGGTGAGAGCTTCAACATCGGCTCGCCCAAGCAGCTCGGCGATATCCTGTTCGGCAAGTTCAACCTGCCGGGCGGCAAGAAGACCAAGACCGGCGCATGGTCGACCGGCGCCGATGTCCTCGACGAGCTGGCGGCCGATGGCAACCTGCTGGCCGCAAAGATCCTGGATTGGCGCCAGCTCAGCAAGCTGAAGTCGACCTACACCGACCTGCTGCCGGGCTACATTCATCCCGAGACCGGCCGCGTGCACACGTCCTACGCGCTGGCCTCCACGACCACCGGCCGCCTGTCGTCGTCCGATCCCAATCTCCAGAACATCCCCGTGCGCACGGAAGACGGCCGTCGCATTCGCACCGCCTTCATCGCCGAAAAGGGCATGAAGCTGATTTCGGCCGATTATTCGCAGATCGAGCTCCGCATCGTCGCCCACGTCGCCGATGTCCCCGAGCTCAAGCTCGCCTTCGCCGACGGCCTCGACATTCACGCCATGACCGCGTCAGAGATGTTCGGCGTGCCGGTGAAGGGCATGCCGGCCGAGGTCCGCCGCCGCGCCAAGGCGATCAACTTCGGCATCATCTACGGCATCTCCGCCTTCGGCCTTGCCAACCAGCTCGGCATCCCGCGCGACGAGGCCGGCGCCTACATCAAGCGCTACTTCGAGCGCTTCCCGGGTATCCGCGGCTACATGGATCGCATGCGCGCCGAGGTGAAGGAGCGCGGCTTCGTCTCAACGCTGTTCGGCCGCAAGATTCATTTCCCGCAGGCGCGCTCGTCCAACCCGTCCGAGCGCGCCTTCGTCGAGCGCGCCTCGATCAACGCGCCGATCCAGGGCACCGCGGCGGACATCAT
>DASZQY010000224.1:0-3528 GCA_035549395.1 Bauldia sp. | reverse complement strand
GCTCGTCACCGGCTCGACCTCCGGCATCGGGCTGGCGCTGGCCACGGCCTTCGCCGCCGAGGGCTGCGACGTAGTCATCAACGGTTTCGGCAAGGCCGACGAGATCGAGGCCACCCGCGCCGGGCTGGCGAAGGCCCACGGTGTCACGGTCACCTATTCGCCCGCCGACATGACAAGGCCGGACGAGATCGCGGCGATGGTTAAGGAGGCCGAGGCGAAGTTCGGCGCCGTCGACGTGCTCTGCAACAATGCCGGCATCCAGCACGTCGCGCCGGTCGACGAGTTTCCCGTCGACAAGTGGAACGCGATCATCGCGATCAACCTTTCGTCGGCCTTCCACACCATCCGCGCGGCGCTGCCCGGCATGAAGAAAAAGGGCTGGGGCCGCGTCATCAACACGGCGAGCGCCCATGCGCTGGTCGCATCGCCCTTCAAGGCGGCCTACGTCGCCGCCAAGCACGGCGTCGCCGGCCTGACCAAGACGGTGGCGCTGGAGGTTGCCCAGCAAAACATCACCGTGAACGCCATCGCGCCGGGCTACGTCTGGACGCCGCTGGTCGAGCGCCAGATCCCCGACACCATGAAGGCGCGCAACATGACCGCCGATGAAGTGAAGCGCGACGTCATGCTGGCGGCCCAGCCGACCAAGCAGTTCGTCACCGTCGAGGAGGTCGCGGCGCTCGCCGTCTATCTTGCCTCCGATGCCGCGCGCTCGATCACCGGCACGGTCATTTCCATGGACGGCGGCTGGTCGGCGGCATAGCGCCACGCGTCACATTCCCGAGCCGTCGCTCTCCTCGGCGATGTCGGTTGCCGCCGGCAGCGGTTGCGAGCGCAGCGGCGGCATGGCCGCCGGCGGCCGCATCCAGCCGGCGAGTTCGCTGTCGGCATAGGTGATCCGCGCCTCCGGATCCGAATCGGTCGCCACCCAGCTCGCCTCGTCCGAACGCGCCGAGACGCCCCAGCGCACGGCGTCGTACTCCACCGGACCCTGTTCGCTGGCGCGAATCCGGACCAATACGAGGCTTCCATCCCTGGGCGCGGTCCGCATCGGCGCCCATTCGGCATCGGCAAGGGTTGCCATGGCACGAGGATGGGCCTGCAATCGCGGTGGCGCAAGGCACGCCGGTTTCGTGGGCAGGCTGTCGAAATCCGGCCTCGCCGAACGACTAGGGCTGCCAACACGGGAGCAAGCGATGAAGTTTCTCTGCCTTGTCTACATGGAGCCGAACGTCTTCGATCCATTCACGCCCGCCGAGCAGCAGGCCATGATCGACGACTCGCTGGAATACGACGTGCGCCTCAGGCGCGACGGCCATTTCATCAGCGCCGACGCGCTGCAGCCGGCAACGACCGCCAAGACCGTGCGCGTGCGCAACGGCAAGAGCACCGTCACCGATGGTCCCTTTGCCGAGACCCGCGAGGTCCTCGGCGGCTTCGTCCTGATCGAGGCGAAGGACATGGAAGAGGCGATCAGGCTCGCGGCCGGCATTCCCTCGGCAAGAGTGGGCTCGATCGAGGTCCGCCCGATCCTCCAGCTCTCCCATTCCTGATCGCCGACTGCAGGAGACAAGCCCATGAAATACATGCTCATGATCTACCAGGGCGATCCGCGCGGCGCCGTCAGCGACGCCACGATCGCCGCCTACATGAAACGGATCGAGACGTACAACGACCAGATGAAGAAGGACGGCCACTTCGTCATGACCGGCGGCCTCGGATTCCCCGATAGCGCCACGTGCGTCACGAAGCGCAGCGGCAAGCTCGCCATCACCGACGGGCCGTTCACCGAGACCCGCGAATATCTTGGCGGCTTCTATATCATCGACGCCAGGGACCTCGACCAGGCGCTGAAGATCGCCGACGGCTTGCCCATGACGGAATTCGCCACCGTCGAAGTGCGGCCGATCAATCAGCTCGTCACGTGAGCGAGCGCGGCCGCTGGACCGGTATCGATGCCGTCTATCGCGCCGAGTCACGGCGCGTGCTGGCGACCCTGATCCGCCTGCTCGGCAGTTTCGATCTCGCCGAGGAAGCCCTGCACGACGCTTTCATGGCGGCGGCCGAGCAATGGCCGCGCGACGGCGTTCCGGCGAACCCGCGCGCCTGGCTGGTTTCAGCCGGGCGCTTCAAAGCCATCGACAGGCTCCGCCGCCGCGCCCGTTTCGATGCCGCTGAGACCGACATCGCCATGCTGATCGAGACCGCCGCCGAGCCGCCCGAGGATCCTGCCACGATCGCCGACGACCAGCTCCGCCTCATCTTCACCTGCTGCCATCCGGCACTGGCGCCCGACGCCCAGGTGGCGCTGACGCTGCGCGAGGTTTGCGGCCTGACCACCGAGGAGATCGCTCGCGCTTTCCTGACGGGGACGCCGACCGTTGCCCAGCGCATCGTGCGCGCCAAGGCCAAGATCCGCGACGCGCGCATCCCCTACGCGGTGCCGGAAAAGGACGCCCTGCCCACACGTCTGGAGGCGGCGCTCCGCGTCGTCTATCTCGTTTTCAACGAAGGCTATGCCGCCTCGGCTGGCGACCGCATGATCCGCACCGACCTCTCTGCCGAAGCGATCCGTCTCGGCCGCCTGCTGGTCGAGCTGCTGCCAGACGCCGAGGCGCTCGGTCTGCTGGCGCTCATGCTGCTCCAGGATTCGCGGCGTGATGCGCGCCTTTCGCCGGACGGCGACATCGTGCTGCTCGCCGACCAGGACCGCAGCCGTTGGGATCGCGGCGAGATCGAGGAAGGTGCCACGTTGGCGGCGCGCGCCATGCGGGCGCAGGAGATCGGCGCCTATGCGCTGCAGGCAGCGATCGCCGCCGCTCACGCGACTGCCGCCAGCGACGGCGCCACGGACTGGCAGCGCATCGTCGTCCTCTACGACCTGCTGCTCCGGGCCGACCCGTCGCCGGTCGTCGCGCTCAACCGCGCGGTCGCAGTCGCCATGCGCGACGGCCCCGCCGCCGGACTGGCGGCAATCGACGCGCTGGCGGCCGACGGCGCGCTTGCCGACTTCCATCTCGCCCACGGCGCCCGCGCCGACCTGCTGCGGCGGCTCGGCCGCACGAGCGAAGCGCGTGCCGCCTACCAGCGCGCTGCCGCGCTGGCGAAGCAGGAGGCGGAGCGGAGGTTTTATGCGCGGCGGCTGAGTGAGATCGCTTCCTAAGCCTTCCGCGCCACCCGCTCGGCCAGCGTTTGCGTCAGTCGCAGCAGCGCCGGCGAGTGGTCGTTGCGGTCGAGCGTCACCTGGATGATCGTGAAGCTGGCGGTGTTGGCGCGGGCTTTCGCGAGCGCCGCTTCCATCTCGGTTTCGGTCGCGACCTTGATGCCAACCCCGCCGCCGAGCACCTCCGGCAGCCGGGCGTAATTCCAGCGCTGCACGTCGTTGAAGGCGCCGTCGAGCATCGGCCGCTCGGTGCCGTAACCGTCGTTGTCGAGCACGATGACGATCGGGTTCTGGCCGTAGCGCACGATCGCCGACAGCTCCATGCCGGTCATCTGGAAGGCGCCGTCGCCGACCAGCACGATCGG
>DASZQY010000223.1:0-5912 GCA_035549395.1 Bauldia sp. | reverse complement strand
GCGCCCGAGCCGGCGCGGCCGAATGAGAACGCTTCCTGATAAATCAGGATGGACAGCGTGCGTGTGGTGTCGGCGGGACCGCCGCGCGTCATCACCCAGATGATGTCGAACACCTTGAAGGCCTCGATGGTGCGCAGTACGAGCGCAACCATCAGCGGCCCCGCCATGTAGGGCAGCAAGACGAAGCGGAAGCGGGACAAGGCGCCCGCTCCATCGACGATCGACGCCGACTTGATGTCCGCAGGCACCGTCTGCAGCGCGGCCAATCCGATCAACCCGACCAGCGGGAAGTTCTTCCAGACATCTGCGACGATGATGGAAAACATGGCCGTGCCCGGTTCGCCGAGCCACGAGCGGTAGTCCGGGATAACGTGGAGTTGGGTCAGCAGCGCATCAAGCGCGCCATACTGCGGATTGTAGATGAGGCGCCAAAGCGTAGCGTTGACGATGGTCGGCAGCGCCCACGGCAGGATCATCAGTGCGCGCAGCACCGTCCGGCCGCGGAACTGTTGATCGAGGAGCAGCGCCGCCAGCACCCCGAGCACCATCTCCGCGACAACCGAGACCACGGCAAAGGTAGTCGTGTTTATGAACGTGCTGGAGAAGGCAGAGCTGTGCAGCGCTTTGGCGTAGTTCGCGACCCCGACGAAATTACCGCTGGTTCCCACCAGTCCGGCATCCGTGAAACTCAGCGCCACCGTGTTCACGAGCGGCCAGCCAATGATCGCCACGATAACGGCGAGCAGCGGCACCAGCAGCAGCCATGCCCTTACGGTCGTCCAGCGGCTTTCCAAACGGCCCTCGTCGCGGGAGACGTGCGGACGACGGTATGGAACAGTTGAGGGTCCGGACGTCTAGGCATCCGGACCCTTGCTATTCTCACAGGCCGGAATTGTCAGCCGCTTCCTTCAGGGCATCCTCAGGCGATTCCGTCCCGAGGACTGCTTTCTGGATCGCGACCTGCAGCGCCTGCGACATCTGCTGATATTTCGGCGTGAACGGACGCGGGAACATCACACCGAGTCCGACCTTGGCGGCAGCAACCAGCGGTTCCTGGCCTTTCGTCACGGCCGGATCGTCATAGGATGAAGCCCAGATCGGTAGGCTGAGCTGCGCGTACTGGTTCTGCACCGGCTGGCTGGTCATGTACATGATGTACTTCCACGCCGCGTCCGGGTTCTTGCTGGTCGTGGTGATGCCGAGGCCCATCGAGCCATTGACGCCCGATGCGGTGCTTATGCCATCGACGCCGGGCGCCGGTTCGATACCGACCTGGCCGGCGACCTTGCTGTCCTTCGGATCGTTCGCGAGGTTGTAGGCGTAGGTCCAGTTCAGCATGAAGGCGGCGTCGCCGTTCTCAAACGTGTGACGGACGTCCTCTTCTAGGAACTCCTTTGAGTTCGGATTGGTGATGCCGTCCTTCACCGTCTGTACCATGTACTGCAGCGCCTTCAGGCCGCCGTCGGTCTGGAAGGCCGGCTTCCCGTCATCGCCGATGAATTTGCCGCCGTACGCATCGACCAGGGTGGCGTAGTCACACACGGCCGCTTCAGCCTGGGACCAGCTCCACGCGATCGGATACTGGACGATACCCTTGTCCTTGATGATCTTGGCATCGGCTGCGAGCTCGTCCCATGTCTTCGGTGGGTTGGCGATGCCGGCCTTCGACAGCATGTCCTTGTTGTAGAAGAGGTACTTGGTGTCGAGGATCCAGGGCATGCCGTAGAGCTTGCCGTTATATTCCGCCGTGGTCCACGCCCCCGGCAGAATCTGTGATTTCAGGTCCGGCGAGATCTTGTCGGTAACGTCGACCAGCACCTTGTTGGTGGCGTATTCGGCCGGCCAGATGACATCGTAAAGGACAACGTCGTAGCCACTCCCACCTTGGGCCAGCACCGTCTTGTCGTGCAGACCCTCGTAAGGAACGAACTCGAGGTTGACCTTGATGTCCGGATTATCTTTCTCGAATCCCGCGGTCATGTCGCGCACGTTCTGTTCGCTATAGGCGGCCTGCGACATGAACAGTGCGTTGATGGTGGTCGTATCAGCCATTGCGGCCGTAGCGCCACCCAGCGCTATGGCGAGGCTGACGCTCAAACAAAGCTTGGTCTGCATGGAGTCCCTCCTGCGGTAAGCGGCTGTAACGCGGCCGTCCGGCAATCCAGTTGACTGCAATGCTTCTCGCGTATTAAGTCAATTCACTTGACTTAATGGCCATAGTGGTTGCGGAGCGCGGCGCTTGTCAAGGGTTCGCAAGAGTGCCGAGGGCCGATCGTCGCCTTCGCTCGCCGGAACGAACCTTGGCGCGGCCAGCTCTCACAACCGCAGAATCATCATCGACGCACTGCGCCGCAACGGCGCCATGTCACGGGCGGAGCTCGCCCGCTCGACACTCCTCACACGTCAGACAATGTCCAACATCATGGACGAGCTGGAAGCCGCCGGACTGGTGGAGGCCGAAGCGGCGATCAACCTCGGACGCGGCCAGCCGGCGATCCCTTACCGCCTGGTGCCCAACGGCGCATTTGCGATCGGCCTGCACATCGATCGGCGGTATCTGCGGGCAGTCGCGGTCGACCTGCTGTGCCGGCCGATCATCCGCATCGGCCGCGAGTTGCCCGACGAGGGGCCCTACCAGGGAGTGCCGATTGCACTGGACCTCATCGCGCAGATCCGCCGCGAGTTGCGCCACAAGCATCGCGGCGCCGACGCGCGCACGGCTGGGCTTGGCGTTGCCATGCCGGGCCCGTTCGGCGTCGAGGAACCGGGCCGTCACCAGGGGCCCGCCGGGCAATGGCACGCCTATCCAGTGCATCGCATGCTGACCGAGGCCACTGGCCTTTCGGTCCGCATCTTCAACGACGCCGCTGCCGCGACCCTCGCCGAAAAACTCGCCGGGATCGGCCACGGCATCGATAATTTCGTTTACGTGTTTCTTGCCCACGGCGTTGGCGCGGGCATCGTCATCAACGGCGAATTGGTCGAAGGAGCGCGCGGCAACGTCGGGGAAGTCGGCGAGATGATAATGAGCGTCGCCAAAGCCGACGCCGGTCCGACCCTGGAACGCGAAATCTCCCTCACCGCGTTGGCTGGATTCCTCGGCGCGTCGAATCCATCATCACCGGAGACCTACGAGCTGATCGAGCAGGCGCTGCGCCGCAACGACCCGCGCATCGCCGAATGGATCGGACGCGTGGCGCCGCGGGTTCGTCAGGCCGTTCAAATCATCGAATCGATATTCGACCCCGAAACAATCATTTTCGGAGGCGAGGTCCCGAGGGACCTGCTCGAACGACTGATTTCGGCGCTCGAGCCGTTATTCCCTTCAGTAGCCGATCGCTCCGACCGCACCCTGCCCCGTCTGCTGACGGGCGATACGGATCGATGGGCCGTCGCGCTTGGTGCCGCGAGCGAGCCAATTTCCCGCGAATTCGATCCACGCCTTGCGGCCATGCTCAAGGGCAGCACCGAGGCGATCGCCGCGCGCAGCTGAGCCGCCGGCAGGGCTCCGTGTGACCGGCCAGACGTCAGGCGCCCGTCGACGAGTGGGTGACATCCCGCAGACCGAGAATCGCTCGCGCGTCGTCGGGGGTGGCGACCGCAAGTCCCTGCCCCTCGATCACCTGCCGCACCATGCGTACCTGATCGGCACTCGATGTCGCGAGCCGGCCACGACCGGCCCAGATCGAATCCTCCAGCCCGACGCGAACGTTGCCGCCGAGGGACACCGCCTGCGCGGCGATGCGCAGCTGCGCCGCCCCGGCGCCGAGAACCGACCAGCGATAGTCTGCTCCGAAAAGCCGATCGGCGGTCCGCTTCATATGCTGGACGTCCTCGGGATGCGTACCGATGCCGCCCAGAATCCCGAAGACGGTCTGGACGAAGATGGGTGGCTGGACCAGCCCTTCATCCACGAAATGGGCGAGATTGTAGAGATGCGCGGTGTCGTAGCACTCGAACTCGAAGCGCGTTCCCGAAGCGCCAACGGCGTTCAGAATGTACTCGATGTCTTCGAAGGTGTTGCGGAAAATGATCGCGCGATCGCGCAAGGTATTCCCGTTCCCAGTCATGCTTGAAGGTCTCGATCTTGCCGACGATGCGGAAGAGGCCGAAGTTCATTGAGCCCATGTTGAGGGAGGCCAGCTCGGGTTTCAGCTCCACCGCCGGTCTGACCCGTTCCTCGATCGTATTGTAGATACTCCCGCCGGTGGTCAGGTTGACGATGGCGTTGGTGCGCTCACGGATCGCCGGGACAAACCGCCGGAAGGCCTCCGGCGTCTGATCCGGCCTCCCGGTAAGCGGGTCGCGGGCGTGCAGATGGAGGATAGCCGCGCCAGCTTCGGCTGCGCCAAGGGCATCCGCCGCGATCTGCTCCGGCGTAATCGGGAGATACTCGGTCATCGACGGGATGTGGATCGCTCCCGTTACGGCGCATGAGATGATGACCTTGCCTTTGAGGTCTGCCATCGGATGCGTCCTACTCTCCTATCGCCTTGCTGGCGGCGCGTTTATGGGCAACGAGAGCGGCCAGCCGGCGGTCGCGCCAGCGTTGCCGCGCGGGCAATTCGCCTGCCGGATGACGGGCACGCATCTCCGCCTCCACTTCATCCAGTTTTTGCGGCGTCAATCCGACAGGCGTCATTATGGTCGAGGCGATCTTGGTCAGCGTCGAGCCATATCGCTCCACGTAGTCGCGAATGCCGCCCGGGGCATTGAGATCGATGGTCTCGTAGGGCCCCATGAAGGACCACCGCAACGCCAGGCCATCGCGGATGCCGGCATCGACGGCGTCAGAGGTAGCGTAGCCTTCGTTCACAAGACGGAACGCCTCGTTGAGCACCGCAGTCTGGAGCCGATTCATCAGGAACCCGTCGATCTCGCGCCTCATCGGTATCGGCACCTGGCCGATCGATCGCATGAACTCCACTGTCGCACGCAAAGTCGCCTCGCTCGTCCACGGTGCCGGAACTACTTCACAGGCCGGAACGAGAAACGGCGGATTGATGGGATGCACCACGATGGTGCGTTCGCGGGCGGTGCAATCAGCTGTGAACGTCGAGGGGAGCAGCGCCGACGTCGAGCTGGCGACAATCGTATCCGGAGCCGTAAGCTTCGTGATCGCCTTGAAGGCGGCGATCTTGTCGTCGAGGCGTTCCGGCGTGCTCTCCTGGACATAGTTGGCGCCATCAAGTGCCACATCCATCGTCGGGCATGGCACCAGCCGGCCGATGACGTCCTCCTTCTTCCATCCGTTGAGCAGGTCGTTTTCAGCCAGATCATCAAGGATAGGTTCGATGTAGCCGACTGCACTATCGACAGCGGCCGGGTTTGCGTCCCAGAGGCGCGTCTCATGGCCGGCGCGCGCGAAGCAGATTGCCCACGCACGCCCGATAAATCCGGTCCCGATGATCGCAGCTTTCTTCATGCCCGTTCCTCCCTCACCTCAACGCGAATCCGCCATCTATCACCAGTCTGCGCCGGTGACGAACGCGGCGGCGTCGGAAGCCGGTTTCATGAACAGCAGCACGCCGGAGCTCAGATATGCCAGTACAGGCTTGGCAAGAAGCCACCTGGCTTGATCGCCGCGATGAGCGCATAGGCGACGGCGAGCGCCGCCGGTGCGCGCTACGGCAGAGATGTCTGCAAGGCGCGCCAAAGACGCCGGAAATGCCGCGGCGGTCGATGCCTAAAGTGCTGCCGTCAACTGCGGCAGTATCTCGAACAGGTCGCCCACCAACCCGTAGTCGGCCACGGCGAAGATTGGCGCCTCGGGATCTTTGTTGATCGCCACGATGACCTTGGAATTCTTCATGCCGGCAAGATGCTGGATCGCGCCCGAGATGCCGCACGCGATATAGAGGTCGGGGGCAACGATCTTTCCGGTCTGTCCGACCTGCAGATTGTTTGCCGCG
>DASZQY010000222.1:0-5622 GCA_035549395.1 Bauldia sp. | reverse complement strand
GTTGCCGGTGAACGTCTCCTCCATCATTGCATTCGGCGCGGCAGGTGACGTTGGACGGCCCTGTTCGTTCAGCATCACAGCACCTCCTTCAGCGCCGCCACGTAGGCGGCGCGGTCGGCGTCCGTATTGATCTCGGTCGAGGCGACAACGATCAGGTCGCGCAGCGCCGCGTTGTCGTGCTCCAGTCGCGACACTGGCACGCCGCCGAGCACGCCTTTTCCCGCCAGCTTCTCGATGATCTCACCGGCGTCGCCCGGCACGCGGATCGTGAACTCGTTGAAGAAGGTGTCGTTGAGCACGCTGACGCTCTTCACCGTGCCGAGCGCGTCGGCAAGTTTCACAGCGTTGGCGTGGTTCAGCGCCGCCAGCCTCTCCAGCCCCATCTCACCGAGCAGCGTCATGTGGATGGTGAAGGCCAGCGAGCAGAGCCCGGAGTTGGTGCAGATGTTGGAGGTCGCCTTGTCGCGGCGTATATGCTGCTCGCGGGTCGAAAGCGTCAGCACGAAGCCACGGCGGCCCTCTGCGTCCACGGTTTCGCCGCAGAGCCGGCCAGGCATCTGGCGCACGTACTTGCTCCGGGTGGCGAAGAGACCGACGTAAGGCCCGCCGTACGTCAGCGGATTGCCGATCGACTGCCCTTCGCCGACCACGATGTCGGCGCCTTGCGCGCCCGGCGGCTCGATGGCGCCGAGCGCCACGACCTCGGTGAATACCGCGACCAGCAACGCGCCGGCGGCGTGCGCTTTCTCGGCGATCGGCGCGAGATCAATCAGGTGGCCGTAGAACGACGGCGACTGCACC
Source organism: Bauldia sp. (assembly GCA_035549395.1). Lineage (GTDB taxonomy): Bacteria > Pseudomonadota > Alphaproteobacteria > Rhizobiales > Kaistiaceae > DASZQY01. The sequence continues at coordinate 4,821 of DASZQY010000222.1, read as the reverse complement.
ACGACGCACGAAGTCTCGTCATCGATCGCGGCGAGAATGTCCTCGGTGTTCGCCGGGTCGGCGGGCAGCGCCGCCAGCATGTCACCCGCCATGCGCGAGACCGTCTCGACGGTACTGCGGTATTGCGGATGCAGGCCGCCGGAGAGCACCGCCTTGCGCCGCCTGGTGACGCGGTGCGCCATCAGCACCGCCTCGGCGGTCGCGGTCGAGCCGTCGTACATGGAGGCATTGGCGACCTCCATCGCCGTCAGGTTCGCGACCTGCGTCTGGAACTCGAACAGATATTGCAGCGTACCCTGTGAGATTTCCGGCTGGTAAGGCGTGTACGACGTCAGGAACTCGGAGCGCTGGATCAGGTGATCGACGCTTGCCGGCACATGGTGACGGTAGGCACCGGCGCCGACAAAGAACGGCACCGACGCGGCGGCGGTATTCTTCGCCGCCATCCTGCCCAGCGTCCGTTCGACCTCGATCTCGCTCTTGCTGACCGGCAGGTCGACGAGGCCGCCGAGGCGCTTGCCGGCCGGGATGTCGGCGAACAGTCCCTCGATCGAGGGCACGCCGATCCTCTGCAGCATGGCTGCGCGATCGGCCTCGGTGTGGGGAAGAAAACGCATCGCAGACCTCAGATCGTTTCGAGGAACGCCTTGTAGGCGGCTTCGTCCATCAGCGAGTCGAGGTCGGCACGATTGGCGACCTTGAGCTTCAGGAACCAGCCACCCGCTTCCGGATCGCTGTTGACGGTGCCTGGCGCGTCCGCCAGCGCATCGTTGACCGCCACCACCTCGCCGGCGACCGGGGCGAAGATCTCGCTCGCCGCCTTCACGGATTCGACGACCGCAGCCTCGTCGCCCTTCGCCAGCTTCTTGCCGACGGCGGGAAGCTCGACGAACACGATGTCGCCAAGCTGCTCCTGCGCGTACTGGCTGATGCCGACCAGCGCGGTGTCGCCGTCGAGGCGGATCCATTCGTGTTCGCGGGTGTAGCGGGTGGTCATCGATGGCTCCGTCAGGCGGGTTTGCGGAAATAGCGGTGGGGGACGAAAGGCATGGCGGTGACGATCGCAGGCTGGACGCGGCCACGCACCGACACGCCGAGTCTCGTGCCGGCTTTGGCGAATGCCGGCGGCACGTAGCCCATGGCGATCGGCTTGTTGAGCGTCGGGGCGAAGCCGCCACTGGTAACCTTGCCGAGGGCGTGACCCTCGGCGTCCAGAATCTCTGCGCCTTCCCGTGCCGGCGCGCCTTCGACGGTGAGGCCGACGCGGACGCGCGTAGCGCCGCCGGCGACCTCGCCCAGGAGGCGCTTGGCGCCGGGGAAGTCGGCGGCCTCGCGGCGCCGCTTCGAGACCGCGAAGCCAAGATCGGCCTCGACCGGCGACGTCGTCTCGTCGAGGTCATGTCCGTAGAGCGGCAGGCCGGCTTCGAGGCGAAGTGAATCGCGGGCGCCCAGCCCGATCGGCTTGACGCGCGGGTCTTGGGTCAGGCGGTTCCAGATGTCGGTGGCATGGTCCGGCGGCACCAGAATCTCGAAGCCGTCTTCGCCCGTGTATCCGGAGCGCGAGATGGTGAGGTCGGTGTCTTCGTGGCGAAACGACCCGACCGTCATGAAGCCGAGGTCGGCCGCGGCCGGCACGAAATCGCGCATCACCACCGCCGCTTCCGGGCCCTGCAGCGCGATCAGCGCATTGTCGTCGGCGCGGTGGAGCTTGGCGCGGTCGCCAGCAGCGGCGCTGATCGCCGCGAAGTCGGCGTTCTTGGTGCCCGCGTTGACGACGATATAGAGCGTGCCGCTCCATTTCGGATCGCGCGGGCGCGCCACCATGAGGTCGTCGAGTATGCCGCCCTTATCGTTAAGCAGCAGCGTGTAGCGCACCTGGCCGAGCTTCAGCCCGCGCACATCGGCAGTGATCAGCGGCTCGATCAATGCCGAGACGGCGGCGTGGTCGCGGTCAGGGTCGCCGGAGCGATCGGCCAGCATGAGCAGCGACGGTCCCATATGCGAGACGTCGAACAGCCCGGCGTGCTCGCGGGTCCATTTGTGCTCGGCGATGATCCCGGTCGGGTACTGAACCGGCATCGAATAGCCGGCAAATGGCACCATGCGCGCGCCCAGCGCGCGATGGATCGGCGCAAGAAGAGTCTCGCGCAACGGCGTGTCGGCGGCGGTTTCGGTCAATGCCGGTCCTCGCACAAACAGGTTCGCGCGCGGACAAAACGTCCGCCCGCGCCCCATCTGTCCACGGACCTGAGAGATTTCCCGCTATTTCCGGTCGCTCTGCCAGATGGAAAAGTGCTTCACACTTTTCCTGGCAACGCTCCGGTCGGCCGCTCTGCCGGACGGAAAAGTGCTTCACACTTTTCCTGGCAACGCTTCCTGAGCACTCTGCCGAACAGCAGAGAGCCCCGCGGTTACTCCTTCGGTGGGCGGACACGAAGCCCGCCGCTTTCCAGAGTGTCGCCGACCGTCCGGTCCTTTTGCCTGAGAGTTTCCGGGGCGGTTGCTCCTTCGGCGCCGGGCCCCTCACCTGAATTGGGGCCTGGTCTCTCCCGGCGGTCGTGGCAGGCCGCACCTGCGGCCTTGCCGGGACGCGACTCCATCCCGGCAAGGATTACTGTAGGTACGGCGCGGTGTGAGTCAATCAGGCTGCAGCGGTGGCCTTCGGCTTCGGTGCGATATCCGCTACCGCGTGTTCCCAGGACGGGCGCTTCTCCATGCGTTCGATCCAGGCCGTAACCTTCGGCCGGCTGGGGACCGGGAGGTTGGCGGCCACGCGGTGCACGAAGGTCGTGGCAAGCGCAAAATCGGCAACGCTCAGACTGCCGGCGATCCACTCGCGGCCGTCGGAAAGGCCAACCTCGAACACATCGAGGAACTGGTCGACATTCTTCATCTCGGCCGCGATCACCGCTTCGTCGGGCTCGCCGCGTCCGAATGCCTTTTTATGCACCCGCTCGAAGGCTACCCGCTGCATCGCCGGGCCGAGATGGATGGCCTGCCAGTACGACCACTGGTCGATGACGGCCCGGGTAGGCAGATCGGCGGGATAGAGATTCTTCGCCGGATATTTGGCGGCGAGATAGGCATTGATGGCACGCGATTCCCAGATCACGACATCGCCGTCGACCAGCACCGGGACTTTGGCATTGGGATTGAGCTTCAGATATTCCGGCGTGCGGTTGGCGCCGTTGCGGAAATCGATGTCGATACGCTCGAATTCGATACCCAGCTCATACAGCACCGCGCGCGTGCGCAGCGCGTTGGGCGAACCGCCCGCGTTGTAAAGTTTCATGTTTCCCCTGGAAGTCAGATGTTGGCGCGACGCCCTTTACCTAGGCGCGCGGCCCTATCCGTCCAGCCAGGGCTAGCCCGACGGCGCCGGCGGCTGTTTCGGCGCTCCGCCATCGAAGCCCACGTAGATGATCAGGTCGTGGTCGTCGGGCGTGATGTCGAAGGCGATGTTGTCCATCACCGCCGAGAAATCAGATCCATAGTCGGGCGCGCTCAGCGCCACCGGCTGCTTCATGACCTGCGAGAAGAAGACCTTGTTGTCATGCTGGGCGACCACGGCCACGCGCACGGGAACCGCGAAATTGCCGGCGGTCCCTTTCGGTCCGGCAACCAGGCGTCCCGCGACGCCGACCTTGATCATCATGCTCGAGCCCGCGGTGTGGCACTCGCGCGCCGTCTTGCTGATCGACGCCTGGTAGCGGATTGAGTTGGGGTCGCCGTCATGGCCCTTGTCATAGATGACAAGCGCCTCGGTCCCGGCGCGAATCTGGACCGGCGGGCAGTAACCCAGATTCTGGACGGCGATACCGGCGTAGACGGTGGTGCCGGCCGGCGCCTGCACAATGGTTGGCGCGTTGCCGCCGCTGATCACGTTCGCCATCGGCGACGGCGCCGTGGTGGTCGCCACGCCGGCGCCGGGCCCCGGGCCGGAGCCGGAGGTCGAATTGCAACCGGCCAGTGCCGCCAGCAGCACAAGCGCCATGGGAAAGGTTGCGGAAGCCAGCCTCATGCGGGAATACCCTGCCAAAATCGGGGCTTTTCTATAGCAGCGGCCACCGGAGATTGGCACCGGGCACGGCGTCGACCTGGGGATAGGCGTTATGCTTGCTTTCGCCGGGAGGCGGTGGCTAGGGTCCGGACGGCACCGTCCGGGGCCTGTCCGGCCCGCCGTGGAACTACGTCATATGGAATATATCAGCACACGCGGCGAGGCGCCGAGCCTTGGCTTTCGCGGCGTCCTCATGGCCGGACTGGCGAGCGACGGCGGACTCTACGTCCCGGTATCGTGGCCCAGCGTTTCGCCCAGGGAGATCGCCGGTTTCCGTGGACGTCGGTATGCCGACGTGGCCTTCGAGATCGTCCGCCGTTTTGTGGATGGCGACATTCCCGACGGGCATCTGAGGGCAATGTGTGTCGAGGCCTATGCCACCTTCGACGATCCGCGTGTCGCGCCGCTGCGGCAGCTCTATCCGGACCTGTACGTGCTGGAGCTTTTCCACGGGCCGACGCTCGCCTTCAAGGATGTGGCGATGCAGCTCCTCGCGCGGATGATGGACTACGCGCTCGCTGAGAACGGCGAACATACGACCATCGTCGGGGCGACCTCGGGCGACACCGGGGCTGCCGCTATCGAAGCATTCGGCGGCCGGCAAAACGTCGACGTCTTCATCCTGTTTCCAAAGGGGCGCGTGTCGCCCTTCCAGCAGCGCCAGATGACGACGACCGGCGCGGCCAACGTCCACCCTGTCGCCATCGAAGGTACGTTCGACGATTGCCAGGCAATCGTGAAGCAGTTGTTCGGCAAAGCGG
>DASZQY010000221.1:0-6085 GCA_035549395.1 Bauldia sp. | reverse complement strand
AACATCGGCGTGTGGGTCTGGTCGGAATCCATGCGGTAGGTGCGGCCGGGAATGATGACGCGGATCGGCGGCTTCTGCTTCTCCATGGTGCGGATCTGCACCGGCGAGGTGTGCGTCCTGAGCAGCAGCCGCTCGTTCTTGTCGCCCTTGGGCGAGAAGAAGAAGGTGTCGTGCATTTCCCGCGCCGGGTGGCCGGGCGGGAAGTTGAGCGCCGTGAAGTTGTAGTAGTCGGTCTCGATGTCCGGCCCTTCGGCGATGGCGAAGCCGAGGTCGGTGAAGATGGCCGTGATCTCGTCGATCACCTGGCTGACCGGGTGGATGCGTCCGCTTTCGGTCGGCGAGGGGCGGAGCGGCAGCGTGACGTCGGCGGTGTCGGCGGCGATCGCCCTGGCTACCGCTTCTTCCTTCAGCACCTCGCGCCGCGCGTTGAGCGAAGCGTTGACGCGCTCCTTGAGCCCGTTGAGCGCCGATCCCATGACGCCGCGCGTCTCCGGCGGCATGGCGCCCAGCGTCTTCAGCAGTTCGGAGATCACGCCCTTTTTGCCGAGCGCGGCGACGCGCTCCGCTTCCAGCGTCGCCTCGTCGCCGGCCGCGGCAATGCGCGCCACGATTTCCTGCTCGAGCGTGTCGAGGTGGCGGGTCGGGTCTGCGGTCATGGGAGTCTCAGCACTGGCGGAATCTTCCTCGGGCTTGCGGTGCGGGCACCCGCGACGGGTGCCCATACCGTGCGCCGGCGAGAAAGATCAGGCAGCGAGAGCGCCGTTTGCCTTCTCGACCAGCGCCTTGAACGACGCCGGCTCGCTGACCGCGAGCTCGGCGAGGATCTTGCGATCGATTTCGACCCCGGCCTTGCCGAGGCCGTCGATAAATCGGCCATAGGTCAGGCCATGCTCGCGCACCGCCGCGTTGATGCGCTGGATCCACAGCGCCCGGAACGAGCGCTTGCGGTTCTTGCGGTCGCGGAAGGCGTATTGCGCCGCCTTGTCGACCGCCGCCTTGGCGGTGCGGATGGTATTCTTGCGCCGGCCATAGAAGCCCTTGGCGCGCTTCAGTACTTTCTTGTGCTTGGCGTGCGAGGTGACGCCACGTTTCACGCGAGCCATCGCGTTTCTCCTTCGGTTCTGGGGGCTGTCAGGCGTTCGGCAGGAAATACTTCCTGACGTTGTCGCCATCCGTCTTGAACAGCACCTTCGTGCCGCGGAGGTTGCGGATCTGCTTGGCGGTGCGCCGGATCATCATGTGGCGTTTGCCGCGTTGCGCGTGCTTCACCTTGCCGGTGGCGGTCACCTTGAATCGCTTCTTGGCGCCGCTCTTGGTCTTGAGCTTGGGCATTTTGCTTTCCTTGGTTCGGAGCTGTCATGCGTCGCCACGGCATGCCCTTCCATGGCCGGGCGGCGCGAAACCGCGGGGTTATAGCGGCGCGCGCTGCCCTGCACAAGTGCGCTGGAACCTTGGCTTTCCTGGCGAGTTTTTCGTCCATGGATGCCACGCAGCCCCGCACCGCGCCGCAGTCTTCCTTTCATACGGCCGTCACCAGCCTCAAGGGCAAGCGCGTCATGGTTACCGGCGGCACGACTGGCATCGGCCGTGCCATCGCCGGCCTGCTCGCTTCCGAAGAGGCCCGCGTCTTCACCTTTGGCCGCCACCGCATGGAACTGGACGACGCGCTGGCCGCGATCCGCTCCGCCGGCGGTGAGGTCGAGGGCACGGTCGCCGATATCGCCAGCGCCAGGGACATTGCCGCGGCATTCACGGCCTCTGATCGCTTCCTCGGCGGCCTCGACATTCTGGTCAACAACGCCGGCGTCTCGGTTGATGGCCTGGCCGACATGGCGGAGGCCGAATGGCGCTATGGCCTGGAGGTCGACCTCGCCGGTCAGCTCGCCTGCACGATGGAAGCAGTGACACGCATGCCGAAGGCCGGCGGCCATGTCGTTTTCGTTGGGTCGGTCTCGGCGGATACCCGCGGCGCCAACAGCTCGGTCTACGTCGCCGCCAAGGCGGGCCTCCAGGCCTTCGCCGAATCTTTCCGCAAGGAGGTTGCCCGGCGCCACGTCAAGGTTACGCTGATCCAGCCCGGCACCGTTGGCACCAACATGCATGAGACGCATCCGGCGGGTCAGCGCGGCGAGATCGCGAAGGAAGAGATCCTGCGTGCCGAGGACATCGCCGTCGCCGTCCACTACGTGCTGACCCAGCCGTCGCGGACCGTCGTCGATCGGCTGGACATCACGCCGCTGATGCAGACGGACTGACCGCCGGCGCGAGCACCGTCAGTCCGCCGGGCACGGTCGCGATATGCAGCTTGCCCGTCAGCCGCATCAGCTCGCCGTCGATGGTCACAGGCACCCCGCGCGCGGACGTGATGGCGATGTCCACCGCCGTCGTCGAGCGATATTTGACCAGCGGGCTCTCGCCCAGCGCGCCGAGCGCCGCCCCGGCCGTGACGCGCAGGATTTCGCCGCGCGTCGTCGCGGTTGTCACGTAGAGACCCAATATCCCCCCGTCGAGCCGGTCGGCGTAGGGCAGGTGGCCTTTGCCGAGCGGGTTGTTGCTCACCACCGCGCCGATCGTGTCGGTTTCGATGCGCTCGCCATCGGTACCGATCGTGAGGCGGAAGCGGCGCGGCTTGCGCAGAACTCGCGCCCAGGCGCCGGCGCTTCCGATCATCTTGGTCCACCGCGAGCCGTGCTCGCGCTTCTCGCGTTCGGCCACCATTGCCGGGTGCAATCCAAGCGAAACCACATGAATGAACACCCGGTCGTTGGCCTTGCCGATATCGACGGCGCGCGGCGTGCTTGCGGCAATCGCCGCCGCGGCCTCCTTCATGTCGGTCGGCAAGGCCAGCGAGCGCGCGAACAGATTCATCGTGCCGAGCGGCAGGACGCCGAGCGGCAGCCGGGCGTCCGCTGCGATGCCGGCGGCGCCGGAGATGGTGCCGTCGCCGCCACCGGCGACAATTGCTTCCGTTCCGTGCGCTTTCGCTGCGGTCCTCAGTGCGTCCATCACGCCGCGGCCTTCCGCCAGCGTCGTCGTCACCGCGTGCCCGGCCTCCGCGAAGATGGCGGTGAGATCGCGCGCCGCCTGCTCGGCATCCATGCCGCGCAGTGTTCCCGCGTGCCGGTTGAGCACCAGCGCGAGCTTCACTGGCCGCATCCGCAAAAAACAGAAGCCGGCGGGATGCGCCGGCTTCCTCGCAAGAGAAGATGGTTCACGCGGCCGCTACCGTGGCGCCAGCACCATCATCATTTGCCGGCCTTCCATCTTGGGCTCGGCCTCGACCTTGGCGATCGGCGCCGTGTCTTCCTTGACGCGGTCGAGCAGCTTGGCGCCGAGTTCGAGGTGCGCCATCTCGCGCCCGCGGAAGCGCAGCGTCAGCTTCACCTTGTCGCCTTCCTCGAAGAAGCGCTTGATCGCGCGCATCTTCACTTCGTAGTCGTGCACGTCGATATTCGGGCGCATCTTGATCTCTTTGATCTCGATGACCTTCTGGCGCTTGCGCGCTTCGGTCGCTTTCTTCTGCGCCTGGTACTTGAAACGGCCGTAGTCGAGAATCTTGGCGACCGGCGGCGTCTGGTTGGGTGAAATCACCACGAGGTCCATTCCGGCTTCCTGGGCAAGCTGGATGGCGCGCTCTGTCGGCACCGTGCCGTGGTTTTCGCCCTGGTCGTCGATCAGCTGAACCTGCGGGACACGGATGTCCTCGTTGATCGCGGGGCCTTCCTTGGTGGTGGGCGGTGCTCTAAACGGACGGCGAATGGTGGTCTTCTCCTTCGGCAGATGATGGGAGTGAGAGGATTCGGGCAAGCGAAGCGGGAAGTCAACCGCTCGCGGCCACAATGACATGGGTATCGTGCATGGCTGAGGCAACCGCCGAACGCCTGATCGTGGGGACGGGTTCCGCCGTCCGCGAAATTGCGCTGCTTCGCCGCCCAGGTAGCGGCGATGCCGCCACACCTGGCCTGTTCTGGCTGGGGGGCTTTATGTCCAACATGACGGGTTCCAAGGCGGCCGCGGTCGATGCTTTCGCCGCCGAGCGCGGGCTGGCGGCCACCCGGTTCGACTATTCCGGCCACGGCGCCTCATCGGGCAGTTTTACCGAGGGCACGGTTTCCCGCTGGCTGGAGGAGGCCGCGGCCGTCTTTGCGACCACCTCCGGTCCCCAGATCGTGGTCGGTTCCTCCATGGGTGGCTGGCTGGCGCTTCTCCTGGCCGAGATGGCGCGCGAGTCGCGCCGCATCGCCGGCTTGCTGCTTGTCGCTCCGGCCTTCGATATGACGCGGGCCCTTATGTGGGACCACATGACGAAAAAGGCCCGCGCCGCCCTGGAACGCGACGGCTATGTGCGCGAAGCCAGTTCCTATTCCGAGGAGCCCTACGTCATCACCAAGGCGTTGATCGACGACGGCGACCGTCATCTGTTCGGTGAGCGGCTGATCGAGGTCGGCTGCCCGGTGGTCATTCTCCAGGGTCTTCTCGACAAGGACGTACCGTGGCGCCATTCGGCCGCTCTCGTCGAGAAACTCGCCGCCGACGATGTCGTGCTGACCCTGATCAAGGACGGCGACCACCGCCTGTCGCGGCCCGAGGATCTGGAGCGGCTGCGCGCTTCGCTGGCGTCCTTGGTCGCCGATGTCAGCGCTCCCCCCGCGCCTGTGCTAGATTCTGCGCCATGAGCGACACCGTCGCTACCTCGCGCGCCGCGGCGGATTTTTCGAGCCGCAGCCTGAGACTGGAAACGCTGGTTCGCCTGCGTTGGCTGGCGGTCGGCGGGCAGGCGCTGGCGGTCATCTTCGTCCGCTTCGTCCTCGATTTTCCGTTGCCCGTCGCCTCGTGCCTGCTTCTCGTCGCGCTGTCCGCGGGGCTCAATATCGCGCTCCGCGCCCGCTTTCCCGCGACCATGCGCCTCGACCAGTGGCCGGCCTTCGCGCTCCTGTCCTACGACGTGCTCCAGCTCGGCGCCCTGCTGTTTCTCACCGGCGGGCTGGAGAATCCGTTCGCCATGCTGCTGCTGGCGCCGGTCATCGTCTCGGCGACGGCGCTCGCCCCGCGCCCGACCATCCTGCTCGGCTCGCTGGTCATCGCCGTCGCCACCATCGTCGCGCTCCGCCACCTCGACCTGCCGTGGTATCCGGCGGAGAGCCGGCCGCTGCTCTACATCGGCGGCGTCTGGATCGCGCTGGTCTCGGCGGTGATCTTTACCGGCGTCTACGCTTTCCGCGTCGCCGAGGAGGCCCGGCAGCTGGCCAAGGCGCTGAACGCCACCGAGATGGTGCTGGCGCGCGAGCAGCATCTCTACGCCCTCGATGGCCTCGCCGCCGCCGCCGCGCACGAACTCGGCACGCCGCTCGCCACCATCGCGCTCGTCGCCAAGGAGCTCGAGCGCGAGATACCGCCCGGCACGCCGCATGGCGACGACATCGCCCTGCTTCGCAGCCAGTCGCAGCGCTGTCGCGAGATACTCGGCCGCCTGACTTCGATGTCGGGCCAGGTCGATCGCCACCTCGCGCGCCTGCCGCTGTCGCATCTGGTCGAGGAGGTGGTGGAGGGCTACCGCGCCTTCCTGGTCAAGATCGAGGTTACCCCGCCGAAGGGCAAAGGGCCGGAGCCGGTCGGCCGCCGCAATCCGGCCATCGTCCAGGGTCTGGTCAACCTCATCGAGAACGCGGTCGATTTCGCCGAGGATGTCGTCACCGTCGGCACCGAATGGAGCGACGAGGAGGTCGCCATCACCATCGCCGACGACGGCCCGGGCTTTTCGGCCGGCATCATCGACCGTCTCGGCGAGCCATACCTGACCACGCGCCGCGACGCAGCCACCGGCGAAAGCCTCGGCGATCACGAGGCCGGTGGCCTCGGCCTCGGCCTGTTCATCGCCAAGACGCTCCTCGAACGCTCCGGCGCCGTCCTCGATCTGGCTAACCGCGAGCTGCCCGAGCGGGGCGCCGTCATCCGCATTGCCTGGCCGCGGGCCTATATGGACGTCGGTCCCGGCGACCCGACCGCGATGCGCCCGGAAACCATCGTTGACGGAACAGCTTGGCGGCGGCCGGTCGAATCCCTATAAACTTGTCTGATCCTACCC
>DASZQY010000220.1:0-1831 GCA_035549395.1 Bauldia sp. | reverse complement strand
CCCAACCGTCACTGGAGCCAGGCCGACGAGATTGATATCGGCAGCGGCGAGCGCATCCCGACGCTGCCGTTCAACGGCTACGGCGAGGCGGTTGCCTCGCTCTATTCCGGCCTCGGGGAAGAAGCCCTTTACATGTGACGGAGCGGCAAGGCGCAAAAAAAGGCCGGGCACCTTGGAAAGGGGCCCGGCGAGGTCTTGGCGCGGCACGTGCCAGCGCCATACGCCTTCCAGAGGGGAACAGCTAAATGGGGACATCCGTTCGCAGGGAGGAAGTAACGAACGAATCACCGCATCAGCAAAGCCATGGTGATGAAGAACAGGTGACGCTTAAATAGGCACCTGCAACAACTACCGATAATCCTTCTGGTTGTGGCAAAGAAGGCACACAACACAAGCCAAGGATTTCCGTCGTTCAGTACGACCAGCTTTCCGCCTTGCGCAGCAGGAAGTCGCGGAAGGCATGGACGCGCGCCGAGTTCTTCAGTTCGGCCGGGTAGACGAAATACGTCGAGAAGCTCGGCACCTTCTCGTCGGGCAGCAGCCGCACCAGGTCGGAGTCCGCTTCCACCATGTAGCTCGGCAGCACGGCAATGCCGGTGCCTGCCAGCACGGCGGTGCGGATGGCGAAGAGATTGTTGATCTTGAGCACCGTGTCGCGCGGATTGTCCGAGCTGCGTCCGGCAAGCTCCAGCCAGTTCAGATCGCGAAGATAGGCCGGGACCGGCACGCCGAACGTCACCAGGCGATGGGAGTCGAGATCGGCGATCGACTTTGGCGTCCCGAAGCGTTTGAGGTAGGCGGGCGCGGCGTAGAGGTTCATGTGCATCGTGAACAGGCGCCGCTGGATCAGGTCCGGCTGCGTCGGCTGGCGCAGCCGGATCGCGACGTCGGCCTGCCGCATGGAGAGGTCGAGTTCCTCGTCGTCGAGGATGAGGCTGATGTTGATTTCCGGGTACTGGTCGACGAATTCCGGGATGCGCTGGGTGAGCCAGGTCGAGCCCAGCCCAGTGGTCGTCGTTACCCTGAGCGTGCCCTGCGGCTTCTCGGCGGATTCGGTCAGGCGCGAACGCACCGATTGCAGCTTGACCAGCACGTCGCTGGCGGCGCGGTAAAGCTCCTCGCCCTGCTCGGTGAGGATCAACCCGCGAGCATGACGGTGGAAGAGGGGGACGCCGAGGTCGGCTTCCAGCGAGCTCACCTGCCGGCTCACCGCCGATTGGCTCATGTTCAGCGTCTCGCCGGCGTGGGTGAACGACCCGGCCTGCGCTGCTGCCTGGAATATGCGGAGCTTGTCCCAGTCCATGGCGTTGCCGCTTCCCCGTTAGCTTCGCCGCAACCCCCCGTCGCGGCGGCAGCGACTGGTTTACTCCGCCGCTTCGGCGGTGACTTCGTTGATGGCGAGCCAGCGCTCGGCCTCGAGGGCCGCCATGCAGCCGAGCCCGGCGGCGGTCACCGCCTGGCGGAAGGTCTCGTCGGTCACGTCGCCGGCGGCGAACACGCCCGGAATGCTGGTCGCGGTCGAGTTCGCCTCGGTCCACAGATAGCCGGATGGCTTCAGCCGCAGCTGGTCGCCGAGGAAGCCGACCGCCGGCGCGTGGCCGATGGCCACGAACACGCCGTCAACCTTGAGGTCGCTGGTGGCGCCCGTCTTGACGTTGCGGATACGCACCCCGGTCACCGCCGGCGGCGCCGTGTGGTTGCCGAGCACGTCCTCCACCTCGTGGTCCCAGATGACGTTGATCTTCTCGTGCGCGAACAGCCGCTGCTGCAGGATCTTCTCCGCCCGCAGGTGGTCGCGGCGGTGAACCAGCGTCACCCTGGAGGCGAAGTT
>DASZQY010000219.1:0-6371 GCA_035549395.1 Bauldia sp. | reverse complement strand
CAGCCCTTCGCCCTTGGAAGCTCCGCGCACCAGCCCGGCGATGTCCACGAACGAGATGCGCGTCGGCACGATCTGCTGCGGGTGGACGATGGCTGCCAGCTTCTCCAGGCGCGGGTCAGGCACCGCGACTTCTCCGGTGTTCGGCTCGATCGTGCAGAAGGGGTAGTTCGCGGCCTGCGCCGCGGCCGTCCGCGTCAGCGCGTTGAACAGGGTGGACTTGCCGACGTTCGGCAGTCCGACGATGCCGCAGCGAAAACCCATCGCGATTGTCCTGATGTGGCGGATTGGCAGGAATGGCCGGTGTTTCTAGCAGGCGCGGCCCGATCGGCAAGTGAGACGCCTTGGCCCCCTTGACCGGGCACCCCGGCGGCCGATGTACGTCGCAGCGCCCGCGATTGCGGGCCGCCAGCCATTGTAAGGAACGTACATGCCTTCGCTCGATGCATCCAAGGCCGGTCACTTCAAGATCGGCGGTGAGATTTCCGTTGTCCGACTGGGTTTCGGAGCCATGCGGATTACCGGAGCGGGGATATGGGGCGAGCCGGCCGATCGACCGGAGGCGCTGCGCACGCTGAAGCGAACGCGCGATCTCGGGATCGACTTCATCGATACGGCCGACGCTTACGGTCCCGACGTCTCGGAGGAATTGATCCGCGAGGCGCTCTATCCCTACGGCGACACGCTGATTGCGACCAAGGGCGGGCTGACTCGCATTGGCCCCAACAGGTGGTCGCCGGTAGGGCGGGCTGAGTATCTGATCCAGCAGACCCAACGCAGCGCTCGCCGCCTCGGCGTCGAGCAGATCGGCCTCTGGCAGTTGCACCGCCTGGATCCGAAAACGCCGCGTGAGGAGAGCTTCGGTGCAGTGAAGACGCTCCTCGATGACGGCATCATCCGCCATGCCGGTCTCAGCAACGTCACGGTCGAGGATATCGAGGCCGCGTCGCGGTTCTTCCCGGTCGCCACGGTGCAGAACCGCTACAACCTCATCGAACGCACAAGCGAGGACGTGCTCGACTATTGCGAGAAGCGCGGCATCGGCTTCATTCCCTGGCACCCACTCGCGGCTGGCAGTCTCGCCAAGCCCGGGTCGCTTCTCGATGCCATTGCCCGGCGGCATAACGCGGCGCCGGGCCAGATAGCGCTGGCCTGGGTGCTGAAGCGCAGCCCGGTAATGTTGCCCATACCCGGCACGTCGCGCGTGGCGCATCTTGAGGAGAATGTCGCCGCGGCGGCGATCAGGCTGTCGCAGGAAGATTTCGCGGCGCTGGATCACGAGGGCAGGGCGCTGTTCAAGGCAGCCTGACCCAACCCCTCCCACAAGGCCACTTGCCCGAAGGCATGTCTCCGTAGCACGTTGTTGGCAGGTCCTCGTCCGGAAAGGGTTGTCGCCGTGCCCGTTGCTACTGTTGCTGCCTTGCGCCTCGCTGCCGTCGGGGCGTTTGCCCTCCTGCTCTGGTCGCCCGCCGCCTTTGCGCAGTTTGCTGCGGGGGATTGCGTGCTCGCCAACGGAACGCCGGCAGTGATCCTCGGGCCGAGCAACATCGAAGGCCAGTACATGGCCCGCGACAGCCGGTTGAACCAGGGAGCAGGGCAATCCTTCCGCGCCGACCAATTGCAGTCGGTGCCGTGTCCCGGCGAAGCGGCGGCGAAGAACGTCTGTTTCGAATCCGACGAAGGGCAGGGCGCAAGCGATCTCGAGCAGACGGTCCGCCACGCGCTGCGCACGTCGCTCGAGCGGTCGGAAACCCAGACCTATGTCAGCGTTGGCGAGGTCCAGGTCGGCAACCCGCGTGAGTGGACGGGAGGCGAGGAGACGCAGTTCGGCATCGGGGACATGAGCAAGGCGATCGTTGACGTGCGCGCCACCTATCGCACCTGCGTCGACCAGGTGACGGACATCTACCTGACCCAGCAGGAGAATAACTTTGTCTGCTTCGTCGCGGCCGCCAATGGCGAAGTGGTGTGCGAGATCACCGGATCGACCGGCGACCTTCAGCCACCGACGAGCCAGTCGCTGCCCAAGTACTGAGCCGTAAACTCTAAAGCCCGAAAAGCTTTTTCAGCTTCGCGGCCAGCGGCCCCTCTGGCGGCGGCGTTGTCGTCGCCTTCGTCTTTGCGGACGGCTTCGCCTCCGCCTTCTCGATCTCGGCTTCAGCCTTCTCCGGCGTCATCGCCGCGTGCAGGCGGTTGGCGACGGTGTTGTCCTTGCCCTCCGCGAACAGCGGCGCGTTGTCGGCGATGGCGTCGATCAGCGGATTGAGCCAGCCGGCGTCTTCCTTCGGGAAATCGTGGAGCACGTAGTGCGGCACAGCCGCCTTGACGCCGGGATGGCCGATGCCGACGCGCAGCCGCCGATACCCGTCGCCGATCGCCGCGTCGATGGAGCGCAGTCCGTTGTGTCCCGCCGCGCCGCCGCCGGTCTTCACCCGCGTCTTGCCGGGCGGCAGGTCGACCTCGTCGTGGATGACGACGATGTCCGAAGGCGCAAGCTTGTAGAAGTGCATCGCCTCCTGCACCGAACGCCCGCTGTCGTTCATGTAGGTGAGGGGCTTGAGCAGCAGGACCTTCTGCTCGGCGAGCGTGCCTTCCGACACCTCGCCTGAAAAGCGACGCCGCCACGGTGCGAAGCCGTGACGGCGCTGAATGGCATCGACGGCCATGAAGCCGACGTTGTGACGCTGCCGGGCGTACTCCGGTCCGGGATTGCCGAGGCCGACGATGATGAGCATCGGACCCGCCTCCAGGTTGGAGCCTGGCGGTGGCTACTTCTTGCCGCCGCCCGCTGCGCCGCCCTTGGCACCTGCGGCCGGGGCCGCACCCGCCGCCGGTGCCGTGCCAGCGGCCGGGGCCGCTGCGCCGCCTTCGGCCGGAGCTGCCGCCGCACCCTCGGTGCCAGCCGCAGCCGCTGCCTCGGCCGCAGCCTTGGCGGCCGCTGCCGCTTCGGCGGCGGCCTTCATCTCTTCCTTCACGCCGGCGGGAGCCGCGATGGTGGCGATTGTGAAATCGCGGTCGCGGATCACCGGGCGGATGCCTTCGGGCAGCGTGACCTTGGAGATGTGCAGCGAGTCGGTGATGTCGAGGCCGGTGAGGTCGGCGACGATCTTCTCCGGTATGGCGTCGACCGGCGCGACCACCGCGATGCGGTGGCGCACGATGTTGAGCACGCCGCCGCGGCGGATGCCCGGCGCCGCGCTATCGTTGATGAACTGCACCGGCACCTCGATGGTGACGGTCGAGCCCGGCTGCACGCGCATGAAATCGACGTGCATCGGCCGCTCGGTCAGGGGGTCGATCTGGAAATCGCGCGGCAGCACGCGGATCTTCTCGCCGTTGACGTCGATCGACGCCACGGTGGTGTAGAAACCGCCGCCGTGAATCTTGAAGCTCACGTCGCGCGCGTCGAGATTGATCGAAAGCGGGGGTTTGTTGCCGCCATAGATGACGGCGGGAATCTGGCCTTGACGACGAACCGAGCGGGCGGCCCCCTTGCCCACCTTCTCGCGTACCGTCGCCGAGAGCTCGTATGTCTGGCCCATCGGACAACTCCATCTTGGATTTAGGCCGCGTGCCTCCAGGGGTGTCGGCGCGGCTGGCGGCTTATAGGGGAAGGGCGGGGAAAACGCAAATTACCCGCCGGAAGCCCTGATTTTCCGGCCGAACCTTAGTCGAAAAGGCTGGAAACCGACTTCTCGCTGGCGGTCCGCGCAATCGCCTCGCCGATCAGCGGCGCGATCGGGCACACCCGGATGTTGGGCGCCGCCAGGATCGCCTCGGTCGGCTGGATCGAGTCCGTGATCACCAGCTCCTCGAGCTTGGATGCGGTCACCCGTGCCACCGCGCCGCCCGAGAGCACGCCGTGGGTGATGTAGGCGATCACCGAGGCCGCACCCTTGTCGATCAGCGCCTCGGCGGCGTTGACCAGCGTCCCGCCGGAATCGACGATGTCGTCGAACAGGATGCAGCGCCGTCCGGTGACGTCGCCGATGATGTTCATGACCTCGGATTCCCCCGGCCGCTCACGCCGCTTGTCGACGATGGCGAGCGGCGCGTCGATGCGCTTGGCCAGCGCCCGGGCGCGCACCACGCCGCCGACATCGGGCGACACCACCATGACGTCGGCGATGTCGTGGTGGGCCTTGATGTCGCGGCTCATCACCGGCACCGAGTAGAGGTTGTCGGTCGGGATGTCGAAGAAGCCCTGGATCTGTCCGGCGTGCAGGTCGAGCGTCAGCACGCGGTCGGCGCCGGCGCGGGTGATCATGTTGGCGACCAGCTTGGCCGAGATCGGCGTGCGCGCCGAGGGTTTGCGGTCCTGCCGGGCATAGCCGAAGTAGGGGATCACCGCCGTCACGCGCCGTGCCGAGGCACGCCGGGCGGCATCGATGATGATCAGCAGCTCCATCAGGTTGTCGTTGGCGGGGTAGCTCGTCGACTGGATGACGAACAGGTCCTCGCCGCGCACGTTTTCCTGGATCTCGACGAAGATTTCCTGGTCGGCGAAGCGCCGCACCAGGCACTTCGCCAGGGGTATCTCGAGATAGGCGGCGATCGCTTCGGCCAGCGCGCGGTTGGAATTGCCCGAAACCAGCTTCATGCGTCAGCCCGCTTGTGAGAATCCGGCCCGCCGTTGTGTCCGGCAAGGCAGCGCGGTTGCGGCGGCCTTGTAGCAATGCCGGGCCATCCGGCGCAACGGCACGATTGCATCATTGCAGGGCAGCTATGGCGGGAGCGCCAGATTGGGCCGTATCCGCCTCAGCCCCGCACCCAGTCCGCGAGCTTGTCCACGGTGTCGCGGGCGGCGTTGTCGATGAGGTTGGGAGTAATTCCTTCCCAGGGATCGCCCTTGGACGGATTGCCGCTTTCCTGGCCGGAAATGCGATAGAGCGGCGTCCCGCCGGCGTTGGAAATGTCCCAGACGTAGACCAGCAGCGTGCCGGTGTCGCCGCCCACCGCCGACAGATAGCCGCTGACGTTGTAGACCGCGGTCTTGTCGCCAGCCGGCACGATGGCGAGCTGGCGGGTCGCGGCATATTTCTTGAGGTCGTCTTCGAGTGCGAAGCCCATCTCTGCCGGCACGCCGTTCAGCGCCGTGAAGGTAAAGCGCACGTCGGCGCCCTTCACCGGCGCCGGACCCAGCGTTTTCCCCTTTTTCGACATCATGTTGGGCGGGCCGGGGCCGAACTTCGGGGCCGGCATGGCCTGACAGGCCGCAAGCAGCGAGGCGGCCAGCGCCAGCATGGCCAAACGCGTCGCCCACGACAGCGCGCGTCGATCGGCGGTCATCTCGGCTTTCTCCCCACCTTCAGGCTCTCCTGTGTAGCCGCAATTGCGCCGGGGTGCCAGACTGGCCCGTGGCGGAACGTCGCGCCGCCGTTTGCTTTGCCCGCGACTGTGACCGGCATCCGGCGGAGGAAGCTTCAATGGCCAGATCCATCGTCTTCATCCACGGAGCCTGGTTGACTCCGGCGTCGTGGGACAAGTTCCAGAGCCGGTTTGCCGCCCACGGCTACGAGGTGGACGCCCCGCCGTGGCCCTTCGAGGATATGCCGCTTGCCGCACTTCGCCGTAGCCCGCCGGCCGCCCTCGATCATGTCGGCGTCGCTGAGATCGCCGATCACTACGAGAAGATCATCCGGGCCAAGCCCGAGCCGCCCGTCATTCTGGGGCATTCCTTCGGCGGGCTGTTCGCCCAGATCATGCTCGACCGCGGTCTTGGCACGGCCGGTGTCGCGCTCGATCCCGCGCCGATCAAGGGCGTGATGCCCGGGCTCGACGCTGTCATCGGCGCGCTGCCGGTGTTCCTCAGGTGGAACGGGTGGAAGACGGTCCACACGATGTCGTTTCAGTCGTTCTTCACGCGCTTTGCCAACGGGCTCAGCGAGGCGGACGCGCGCGCCGCCTACGAGCGTTACGTGGCGCCGACGCCGGGCAAGCTTTACTTCGACGCCTTGCTCAATCGTGGCAATGCCGTCGACCCCGCGCGGCGCAAGGTGCCGCTACTGCTTACCCTTGGTGGCAAGGATCGCACCGTGACCCCGGCGTCGGTGCGGCACAGCTATGCCCTGCAGAAGAAGTCGCCGGCGATCACGGCGTTGAAGGCGTTCCCGGACAGGTCGCACTTCCTGGCTTCCATGCCGGGATGGGAAGAGGTCGCGGATGTCGCGCTGGCCTGGCTGGAAAATCCGAAGGCGGGCGAACTCTAGACTCTACGCGCTCAGCACGATCACCGAGAGCATGCGGCCATAGTCCGGCTCGCCGCGATGCGTGCCCCGCCGGTACGAGTAGAAGCGCTGCTCGTCCGCGTAGGTGCACAGCCCGAGCGCGTTGGCGCGCACGCCGGCCGCCGTAAGCCGCGCCACGATGGCGCC
>DASZQY010000218.1:0-11219 GCA_035549395.1 Bauldia sp. | reverse complement strand
GGGTCAAGCGTCGCGAACAGGCGGTTGTCGGCAAATACGCCGGCGTGGGTCAGGGCGTTGAACAGGGTCGATTTGCCGGCGTTGGTGTAGCCGACCAGGGCGACGACGCCCTCCCCGCCCTTGCGCCGGTTCTCCCGTTGCAGCCGCCGCCGTGTCGCGACGGTGGCGAGATCCTTCTCGATCCGCGCGATACGCTCCTGCAGCGCCCGCCGATCGGCCTCGATCTGCGTCTCGCCGGGACCGCCGAGGAAGCCGAAGCCGCCGCGCTGGCGCTCGAGGTGCGTCCACGAGCGAACCAGGCGGCTGCGCTGATAATTGAGGTGCGCCAGCTCAACCTGCAGCGCGCCCTCGGCGGTGTGCGCCCGCTCACCGAAAATCTCGAGGATGAGGCCGGTGCGATCGATGACCTTGGCCTTCCATTCCTTTTCCAGATTGCGCTGCTGGCCGGGCGACAGCGTGCCGTCAACGACGACGAGCCCGATGCGGTCGGTTGCGATACGGGCGCCGAGCTCGGCGACCTTGCCGGAGCCAAGCAGCGTCGCCGGGGTCGGCGTGCCGAGCGGCACGGCAAGCGCCGCGACGACGTCGAGGTCGATCGCCCTGGCGAGGCCCACGGCTTCCTCTACGCGCGCCTCCGCGTCGCGCCGCGGCGGCGGCGCACCTTTGCCACGCGTGCGCGGCACCGGCACGATCACCAGCGCCCTCTCCGGCGAGGCCGGCGGGGGTTCGGCTGGGTTGCGTCTGCGGGTGGCGGTCTCTTCCTGCGGTTCGGTCAATCGGAGTCCCGGTCGGAAGCCCCCTCCTCGCCGCCCTCGAAGAGCTGCACCGGGCTGCCGGGCATGATCGTCGAGATCGCATGCTTGTAGACAAGCTGCGAGTGCCCGTCGCGGCGGAGCAGAACACAGAAGTTGTCGAACCAGGTGACGATGCCCTGGAGCTTCACGCCGTTCACGAGAAAGATCGTGAGCGGCGTCTTCTGCTTGCGAACGTAATTGAGGAAAGTGTCCTGCAGGTTCTGGGCGCGGTCCGCCATCTTAGTCTTTTCTCTTGGTTATCCCGCCTTCGGGGGCGTGGTTCGCGTCGCCGGCCGACGCGTGACCGCCGGCCGTCGAGGCAGTCTGCCTCACAGCCGCGCACCGCGTCACTAGCAAATCGCGCGCCGGGCCCGCCGTTGCGGCGTTTTTTCCTGACCGTTTGGTCAGACTTTTGCGGCACCCGCCTCCTCCGACTGGGCCGCAATAAGCCCGGCGCGGAGTGCCGTCGCGACAGGTCCGGGCTTGCCGGCGCCGACCTTCTTACCGTCAATTTTCACAATCGGCATGACCCCGTTGGTGGCGGAGGTGAGAAATGCCTCCCGCGCCGAGAGGGCTTCACTGACCGAGAAGGGCCGCTCCTCGAAGGATACCTTGCGCCGGGTGGCGACGTCGAGCAGCACCATGCGGGTGACGCCGCGCAGGATCGCCGCGTCGGCGTGGCGGGTGACCAGCACGCCTTTTGCGTTCACGATCCATGCGTTGGTCGAGGCTCCCTCGGTCACGTTGCCGTCGCGATCGACGAGCCACGCCTCGTAGGCGCCCTGCTCGCGTGCGCCCTGCTTGGCGAGCACGTTCGGCAGCAGCCCCACCGTCTTGATGTCCACCCGGCCCCAGCGGATATCGGGCGCCGTGACCACCGCCACTCCCTTCCGGGCGCGGGTATCGCGCGCATCGAAGCCGATCGACCTTGCCGTGACGACGAGCGCGGGCCGTACCGCCATCGTCGGGAATGGATGGTCGCGCGGCGCCACGCCGCGGCTGACCTGGATATAGACCAGACCTTCGGTCACGCGGTTGCGGCGCGCGACCTCGCGCATGATGACGCCGAGCGCCGGCACGGCAAGCGGCATCGGGATGCGCAGCTCGGCAAGCGAACGCTCAAGCCGCTGCATATGCCGCCGCTCGTCGAGCAGGCGTCCGTCGTAAATCTCGCAAACCTCGTAGACCGCGTCGGCAAACTGGTAGCCGCGGTCCTCGACGTGCACGGCGGCGTGATCGTGCGGCAGGTACCGCCCGTTGACGTAAGCGACGCGGAACATCAGGCGTTGCCCACGCCAAGCGATTTCAGCTTGCGATGCAGCGCCGAACGCTCCATGCCGACGAACTCGGCCGTGCGCGAGATGTTGCCGCCGAAGCGGTTGACCTGGGCCGTCAGATACTCGCGCTCGAAAATCTCACGCGCATCGCGGAGCGGCATCGACATCAGGTGCTCGCCCCCTGCCCGCCCGGGCGTGGTCGGCAGCATCTCGCCGATCTCGGAGGGCAGTATGTCGGCGGTGATGGTCTCGGAGGCGTCGCCGCGCGCCAGGATCATCAGGCGCTCGACGTTGTTGCGGAGCTGGCGAATGTTGCCCGGCCAGTCGTGCGCCTGCAGCACCGCCATGGCATCGTCGCCGATCTGGCGCGGCGGCAGGCCGGTGGCGCGCGATATCTGCTCGACGAAATGGCGCACCAGCAGCGGGATATCCTCACGCCGCTCGGCGAGCGCCGGCACGCGCAACGGCACGACCGCGAGGCGATGGAAAAGATCCTCGCGGAACGTGCCCTCCGAGATCTCGCGTTCGAGGTCGCGGCCAGTCGATGAGATGATGCGCACGTCGACGCTGACGCGATTGGTGCCGCCGACGCGCTGGAAGGTCTGGTCGACCAGCACACGCAAAATCTTGTTCTGGGTCTCGCGCGGCATGTCGCCGACCTCGTCGAGGTAGAGCGTGCCGCCATGCGCCTCCTCCAGCGCGCCGACCTTGCGGATATCGCCGTTGATGGGCTCGGTGCCGAACAGCTCCTGCTCCATGCGGTCCGGCGTGATCGTCGCCGCGTTGAGCACGACGAACGGTCCGCTCTTGCGCCCCGAAAGCTCGTGGATGGTGCGCGCGACGAGTTCCTTGCCGGTGCCGGAGGCGCCGGAGATCATGATGCGGCTGTTGGTCGGCGCGACCTTGTCGATCATGCCGCGCAGGTGATTCATTGCCGCCGAATTGCCGAGCAGCGTCGAGGCATCGCCGGCTTTCTCGCGCAGTGCTCTGATTTCGCGGCGCAGCTTGGAGGCCTCGAGCGCGCGCTCGGCGACCAGTACCAGCCGGTCCGCCTTGAACGGCTTCTCGACATAGTCATAGGCGCCGCGCTTGATCGCCGAGACAGCCGTCTCGATGTTGCCGTGGCCCGAGATCATGACAACCGGCAGATCGGCGTGGTCTTTCTTGACCTCGTCGAGCAGCGCCAGGCCATCGAGCCGGCTGCCCTGAAGCCAGATGTCGAGGAAGACCAGCGACGGACGACGGCGGGCAATCTCGGTCAGCGCGCCATCGGCATCCGCCGCCGTGCGCGTACCGTGGCCCTCATCCGTCAGGATGCCCGCGACCAGATCGCGAATGTCCGCCTCATCATCAACGATCAGTATGTCCGACGCCATGCTCATTCGACTCTTGCTTTGGCCCCCGCGGCCCCATCGGCTTGTGCCGGCGCTGCCTCGGCGCCGGCCTCGGCGCCGGCCTCGGCGAGCTTCGGCAGCGTAATGCGAATCATGGCACCGCGACCGCCGGCCGCGACCGCCGGAGCGTCGAGCAATTCCACATGCCCGCTGTGCTCCTCAATAATCTTGGTCACAATCGCGAGGCCAAGGCCGGTGCCCTTCTCGCGCGTGGTCACGTATGGCTCGAGCAGGCGATGGCGGTTCTCGCGCGGCAAGCCGATGCCGTTGTCGATGACGTCGACAACGATCGTGTTGCCTTCCGTGCGCGCGTCGACCGTGATGTGCCCCTTGTAGTCCGACGACGGCGGCACCGCGGCAATGGCCTCGGTCGCGTTCTTGACGAGGTTGCCCAGCGCCTGCCCCATGAGCCGGGCATCGAACCGCCCCATCAGCGGCGTCGACGGGACGTTCGTGTCGAAGGTGATGTCGGGCTGCGAAACGCTGACCAGGAACACCGCCTCGCGGATCACCTCGGAGAGGTTGCCGGCGGCCATCGTCGGCTTGGGCATGCGCGCGAACGACGAGAATTCGTCGACCATGCGGCCGATGTCGCCGACCTGGCGGATGATGGTGTCGGTGCATTGATCGAAGACCTCGCGGTCCTCGGTGATCGCCTTGCCGAACTTGCGTTTCAGCCGCTCCGCCGAAAGCTGGATCGGCGTCAGCGGATTCTTGATCTCGTGAGCAATGCGGCGCGCGATATCGGCCCACGCCGTCGATCTCTGGGCGGCAACGAGGTCGGTGATGTCGTCCAGCGTCACCACGTAGCCGTGTGCCTGGCCGGTCGCCCGTTCCGTCGTGACGCGAATGTTGATGGTGCGCTCACGCCCGCCGCGAATCAGCGTCACCTGGTCGTGATGCTCCGGCCGGCCGTCGCGCATCGCCGTGCCCAATACCTTGCCGAGCTCGGGGGCGATATCGGTAAGCGGCAGCCCGATGCTGCGCTCCGGAGCGCCGATGAGCTGCAGCGCGGTACGATTGGCGATAGTCACGCGGCCTTCGGCGTCGATGCCGATAACGCCAGCGGTGACGCCCGACAACACCGCCTCGGTGAACCGTCGGCGACTGTCGTTCAGCTCGCTCGCCGCGACCAGTTGCTGGCGCTGGGTGCGAAGCTGCGCCGTCATGGCGTTGAAGGTGACGCCGAGCGCGCCGACGTCGCCGTCCGAGCGGCGCGGATGGACCGTAACCTTGAGATTGCCGGCCGACACCTGCTTCGCCGCGTCGATGAGCCGGCGGATCGGCGTGACCAGCCGGTTGGCAAAGCCGATGCCGAGCCAGATGGCCGAAAGCAGCACCACAACGGTGATGCCGAGGAACAGGATGCCGAAGGCGATCTGCACACCGAAGCGGGACGCCTGCAGGATGCGGTACTGCGCCACCGTCTCGCTGGTCAGCGTCAGGTAGCCGGCGACCTGCGGGTCGATGGGTCGTGTCGTGTAGACCAGGTAGTTGTCCGGCCCTGAGAGGGCCGCGATCGCACCGATGATGTTGGTATTGCCGGGCGCGATGATCGCCACCTCGCCCGGATGGTCGTGAGCCGAGGCAATCGCCGACGGCGACGGCGGCGGGAACGTGCTGCGATCCGCCGACGTGGCCTGCGCGATCAGCCCGCCGGTATCGTCGATCAGGAATACGCCGGGAAGGTTCCGATCCTGTGCCAGATCGGCGAAGAAGGTCTCGAACTGCTGCGGATCGTCGTGCAGCAGGTTCGGCTGGCGCTCCAGAGCGGCCTTCACCGCCAGGGTATCGATGCGGAGCTGCACCGTCTGCTGTCCGGCATAGGCCTGGGCGATGGACAGCGAGTTGTCGACAATCGCCCGGGTGCGGGTCGAGAACCAGTTATCGAGGCCGTGGTCGAGCGAGAAGCTTGCGGAAACGGCTAGCAGCACGGCCGGGGCCGTGGCGACCAGACTGAAGAGCGCGACAATGCGGATATGCAGGCGCGCCGCCGCCCGCCCGCGCCGGTCGGCAACGGCCAGGCTGACCAGCTCCCAGGCGATGACGAAGATCAGGAAGGCGACCAGCGCGCCATTCGCAAGCATCGCTGCGAACACCACATCGGGCGTCGGAGCGATGGGCGTGAGTCCCATCAGGACGAAGAACGTCGTGCCAACGGTGCCCAGTGCGGCGATGACCGCGACGTATCCCGAGGCGCGGATCAAGCGCGTGAAGTCAAAAGACTTTCGCGCCTTGCCCCCCTCTGGAATCGGCTCGGCCATTGGGGCCGCTTCCGCTGTCATGCCGCCCTGTTACTCCGCTGCCACACCGGCCCTCTGACCGATGGAGTAGGCACCGTGCGGTGCGATTGCAACAACATTGTGATCGAAAAAACACAGCGGGACGAATGCCGGCGGGCCAGAAAAATGCCTGAATCGCCGCGCCGCGCGGTCATCCGCGCGGCGCTCCATCCGTAAAGTCCGTCACTGACTCTGTTGCTGCTGTTGGAATTGCCCATCCTCGACCGGACCGCCCTTATCGATCTTCGGCACCGGTATCAGATCGAGTCCCGAGGGCCTGGGAATGGCGCAGGATCCGTTTTTTTGCCGAACCTTGGGCGGGACGCACTTCGGAACGCACTGACCGTTGATCACATCGTTCTTTGACGGATCGCAGGTCGGCGTCAGCGGCACCAGCGGCCTGGTGATCAGGCTGCACTGACCGTTCTTGAGGCGGATCTGCGGTGGCGTGCACTTGGGCACGCACTGTCCCTTGAACATCTCATTCGTTCTGAGGTCGCACGGCGTCTTGCAGACTCCGTTGTTGCCGGTGTGGACCTGCCCGTCCGGGCACTTCGCCAGACATTGCCCTTTGTACATGTCGTGCGTGGTGAGATCGCACGGTGTCTGGCAGGCGCCGTTGTCACCGGTGTGTACCTTCCCGGTCGGACACTTGGGCACGCACTGGCCCTTGTACATGTCGTTCCTGGTCAGGTCGCACGGCGTCTGGCACGCGCCGTTATCGCCGGTGTGTACCTGGCCGCGGGGGCACTTCGGCACGCATTGCCCCTTGTACATGTCGTTCTTGCTGAGGTCGCACGGCGGCGGGTTGCAGCCTGGTATCGCCGTGATCCCGACCGGGCACCGGGGCTTGCACCGCCCGTCATCGCCCGTGTGGTCCCAGCCCGGCGGGCACTTCGGCACGCACTGGCCCTTGTAGATGTCGTTGGTGCGCTGATCGCACGGCGGCGGCACGCACCGGCCGGACTGGCCGACGTGCGTCCAGTTATCAGGACACTTCGGGACGCATTGGTTGTTGTACAGATCCTGTGTGCGCGGGTTGCAGATCGGGACGCACGCGCCGCCCTGCCGCAAGGTACCCTGCGGACACGGCGGCGGCATGCAGCGTTTGCCATCGAAGCTGAGGATGTCGTTCGGGTTCGGGCACCCGCAGGCGCCATTCGGATAGAGCGTGAGCGGCCTGAGGCATTTCGGCGGCGGCGGGACGCACTGCGTGCCGCGGCGGATCTGGCCCGTCGGGCACGGCGGATAGACGCACGCGCCGTTGAGGTTGATCAGGCCCGTCGGGCAAACCAGCGGTGGCGCGCCCGGGCAAGGCAAGGTCGCGATCGCTCCCATGTAGCCGCGGAATGAGGTGTCGCCGGCCTGATCGTCGAAATCGACGTACCAAGCCGCCGCCGGCGGCATGTTCTGTGGCTGGAACAGCGCCGTGGCATTGCCCTGGATGCCGTCGACGGTCGGGAAACCGACCGATCCGTCGCCCGGATCGAGCAGGCGCTCGCCACTCGACCACAGCGTCGCCTTGCAGGCGGAAAAGTCCATCGTGTCGTCGGGCTTGTAGCCGTAATTGAGAGCGACACCGCCGTCGGCGTTGGCGAATGCGGGCGGCATGCCGACCGAATAGACGTCGGGTGTCAGCCGCCAAAGCCCCGGCGAAGTATCGCCGGCCGGCTTCGGTACGAAGCGCAGCACACGGCTCTGGCCTTCCTTGGCGAGCGCCGTCAGCGTGTAGTCGCCGGTCGTCTGGCCGCGCTCGGCCAGGTACATGTTCCCCTGCCCGTCGAAGGCGATCGACGCGATCTCCTCGCCGTCGGCGAGCGACGGCGCCTCGACCTCAAGCCGGGCTCCCGAGACCGCGCCGGTCGGCGAAATCGCCGCCGACCAGACCTGTGGACCCTGGGCGACGGAGTAATAAAGGCGCTGCCTGTACACGGCGAGCGCGAAGACCCGCCGCGCCGCGGGCGCGAAGCTCCAGGTCGCCGGGTTGCCCGTATCGAAGCTGGCGTCCTCGATGTTGACCGGCGCGACAGGAGCCGCCGGAATCGGCGTCAATCCGCCATCCGGCCGGCCCTCAACGCCATGGTCGTAGGTGCCGCGCACCGAGCCGTCGATGCCGAGGCGATAGACAATGCCGCTGCCGCGATCGGCGACGAACAACTGCTGCGTTGCAGGATCGAACGCAAGGCCACCAAGCGCGGCAACACTGCCGGTGCCGGAGTCAATCGTCGCGAACAGCGACACCGCCCCGCTGGTGCCGTCCACCTTCCAGATCGAGCCCGGACCGCCGCCCGGGCCGAACTGATCGGGCGCAAATTCAGCTCCGCCAACGCCAGTCTGCGTGCGCACCGGCCGGCCGGATGAATCGGCGGTGACGATCGAGAGACCGTAAGCCGACGTCGCTGCGAGATAGATGTTGGGCGCGTCCGCATCGTCGAGAGCCACGCCAAACACCTGGCCGACATCGGAGGCGTGCAGCGTGAAAGTCTTCGGCACGGCCGACAGCGAACCCTGCGGGCCGAGTTTCGTCAGGTCCATGACCGTCGCCGAAACTCCGGCCGGGTCGATCATCAGATAGTCGGTGGGGTCGGCGCCATCCGGGGGCGGCGTGTCAGGCGCCACGTATCCGGAATATCCGGTGACCACGGCAAAGCCGGGCTGCACGATGGCATCCTGGGCGTGGGCCGGCAGCCAGCCCAGCACAGTAGCGGCGGCGGCGAAGGCAACATGGCGCATTGCGGACAGGTCGGCGCGCATCCTCATCCTCCCGATAACGGCGGCGGCTGCTAAGGCAGCACTGTTTATCGATGCACGAAGGGGTGGCGTCCCTCTCGTGAACGCCACCGAACCAGTGTCGCGACTATACAGGCTTCAGCAGGTCAGCGAGTGTGAAGGCGATCACTTCCGTCGCGGCGCGCAAATCCGAGAGCTGCAGATGCTCGTCGGCGCCATGGGCGTTCGCCTCGAGGATCGACCGCGGGCCGGCCCCGTAGAGCACGGTCGGCACGCCGGCGGCGGCGTAATGGCGCGCGTCGGTGTAAAGCGGGACGCCGGTCGGCTCGACCGCGACCCCAAGCACTTCTTGCGCGTGTCGTTGGATCGCCGTGACCATGCGGTCGACACCGGGCAGCGGCCGCAGCGGTTCGGCCAGCATGATGCGCCGGCATTCGACGGTGATCCCCGGCATCTTCGGCAGCGCCTTCTCGATCAGCGTGACCAGCGCCTTTTCAACCGCCGCGCCGTCCTCGTCCGGTACGATGCGCCGGTCGAGGCGGAAGGTGATCCGGTCGGGCACCACATTGGTATTGATGCCGCCCGAAATCAGGCCGACCGTGATCTGCGGCGAGCCGATGCCCTTTTCTTTCGAGACGATCCCGGCCAGCCGCCTGCGCTCGCCGTAAATCGCCGCCAGCACCGGCACCGCCGCCTCGAGCGCGTCGGCTCCGGTAAACGGCATGGCGGCGTGGGCCTGCTTGCCGCGCACCGTGACTTCCAGGTGCAGCACGCCGTTGTGGGCGGTGGTGATGGCGTAGGAGAAGCCGGCCGAGATCGCCATGGTCGGTCGTGTGAGCTTCTGGTCGAGCAGCCACTTTGGCCCGATCGTGCCGCCGGCTTCCTCGTCGTAGGTGAAGTGAAGCTCGACCGTGCCGTTGAGGCCCTGTGGATTGGCCAGCAGCGCCAGAAGCGCGAAGGCATAGGTCGCGAAATCCGACTTCGAGACCGCGACGCCACGCCCGTACAGCGCGCCGCTCTCCTCCACCGCGCCATACGGATCGACGCTCCAGCCGTTGCCGGGCGGCACGACATCGCCGTGGGCGTTGAGCGCGACGGTCGGACCGCCGCTGCCGAACATCTGCCGGATGATGAGATTGGTCGCGCTTTTCATGCCGGCGGCCTCGACGACCGCCGCCGGAACACGATGACGCTCCACCGTGAAGCCAAGCGCGGCGAGCTCCTGCGCCGCCACCTCCGCCGCTGGCGCGCAATCGCCGGGCGGGTTGTCGCTCGGCGCGCGCACCAACGCCTTCAGGAAATCGACCTCGCGCCGCCAGTTGCCCTCGATGGTGTCGCGGATGGTCATGGCTGCGTTCCGATAACCTCCACGCCTTCGATCTCCGCTGCCGAAATCAATTGCCGGTCCAGCGAGACAAGCGGCAAACCAAGTCGCACTGCAAGCTCAAGGTACGCGGCGTCGTAAAAGGTGAGTTGATGGCGACGAGCGAGGGCCAGTGCAAGCACCTCTTCGCGGGCGTCGTCCATCACGATATCCAGCGCCGCAAGATCGTGGAGAAGCTGCTCGACGGTTGCTGGCTCGATGTGTCCTCGGCGCTCGCGCATCAACAGCAAATTACGCATCTCAAACCACCAAAGGACGGGCGCGACGGCGTGGTCGCTCACCATGCTGTCCAGCATCGCGAGCACCTCAGGATGCCGCTGTTCCTCGAGCAGCCAAGCGCCGGCAGCGGATGCGTCCAAAACGAAGGGCACGATCGACTACCGGCGGCCCTCGTCGCGCATCGCCAGAATCTCCTCGACGGTGACCGGTGTGCCGCGCTCGCGAATGGCCTTGATGTCTTCCATCGCGCGTTCAATCTCGGCCTGACGCTCGGGGGTGCGGAAGTTTGACCCGAGCACCGCGCCGGCTGGCACGACGCGCGCGACGACTTTCCCGTCGCGGCTGACCTCGACGATCTCGCCACGCTCAACCTCCCTGAGGAGGCTATCAAACTGGCCCGTCGCTTCCGAAACGTTCACCTTGTGCATCGCCGCCTTCCAGATTGCTGCCGCAGATATACGCGCGATAAGCGCCCTGCGCAAAAAGGCTACGTCGCGGTGGCCAGCTCAACGATCGTGGCGACGAGCGCCTCCACGGCGAGACCCATATCGGCAACCGAGACGTACTCGAGCGGATTGTGGCTGATGCCGGCGCGGCAGCGCACGAAGATCATGCCGATGTCGGTAAGGCGGATCATCGCCTGTCCGTCGTGGCCCGCCCCTGACATCAACTCGCGCGGCGGTTTGCCGGTGACGCCGGCGATCGCCTCTGCGATCGCGCGCTTGAGGCGCGGGGCGCACGCCGCGACAGGCTTCTCGTGCAACGTCTCCATGCCGAAGACAAGACCCCGCTTCAGCGCGATCTGCTTGGCGCCCTGCCGGATCGCATCGGCTGCGGCGGTGCGCGTTTTGTCATCGGCGGCACGAACGTCGATGCTGAACTCCGCCGCACCGGGGATGACGTTGCTCGCGCCCGGCGAGACTCGGATATCGCCGACCGTCGCCACTAGCGATGCTCTCGCGCCCTTGCGGCCGACTTCCTCGATGAGCGCCATGATTTCCGCGGCGCCGGCGAGCGCGTCGTGGCGCACGGCCATTGGCACCGTGCCGGCGTGGCCGGCCTCGCCTTTCACGGTTGCGCGGTAGCGGCCCTGGCTGGCAATAGCCGACACGACCGCCAGGGCCTCGCCGGCCTGGTCG
>DASZQY010000217.1:0-2278 GCA_035549395.1 Bauldia sp. | reverse complement strand
GACTTGAGCTGCTCAAGCGTGACGTTGTCGTTGGTGTAGATGCAGATGTCGGCGGCGATCGCCATGGCCTTGCGGGCAATCGCCTCGGCGTCGAGATCGGAGTCGGCGAGAGCGCGGGCCGCCGCGAGCGCGTAGTTGCCGCCCGAACCGATGGCAGCGACGCCACCCTCGGGCTCAAGCACGTCGCCGGTGCCAGTCAGCACCAGGGTGGTCGACTTGTCGGCGACGATCATCATCGCCTCGAGACGGCGGAGATAACGGTCGGTACGCCAGTCCTTGGCGAGCTCGACACAGGCGCGGGTGAGCTGGTTCGGGTATTGCTCGAGCTTGGCTTCCAGGCGCTCGAACAGGGTGAAGGCGTCCGCGGTGGCACCGGCGAAACCGGCGATCACGCTGCCGCCTTTGCCCAGCGGCCGCACCTTCTTGGCGTTGTGCTTCATGACGGTCTGGCCGACCGAAACCTGTCCGTCGCCTGCGACGACGACGTTGCCACCCTTCCTCACGGTCACGATGGTCGTGCCGTACCAGGTGGCGGGATCCTTGTGATCCACGACTAACCAATCCTTTCTGGCAGGCCGTCAGCAGCCCGAAATCGGCTCCGCATGCGGCCCCACTGGGGGGCGCCGGCAAGATCATCCGGCGACGAGCCTTATGTAAGTCGCGGGCGGTGTTATGCAAACCCGCGGTTAGCCGCCCTTCCATGTGGCAATCGCGGCCTTCCCCTGTTACAAGCGCGGCCCGAAAGGAGCGGGCTCCCATGCGCAGCGCCTCGATCAAGCGCAAGACCAAGGAAACCGATATCGCCGTCAGTGTCGGCCTCGACGGGACGGGCGAGGCCAGGATCACGACCGGCATCGGCTTCTTCGATCACATGCTCGAGCAGATCGCGCGCCACAGCCTGATCGACGTCACCATCGACGCCAAGGGCGACCTCCATGTCGACCAGCACCACACGGTGGAGGACGTCGGCATCGCGCTCGGCGCGGCGCTGAAACAGGCGCTCGGCGACATGCGCGGCATCACGCGCTACGCCGACGTGCACCTGCCCATGGACGAAGCCCTGACGCGGGTCGCGATCGACATTTCCGGCCGGCCGTACCTGGTCTGGAAGGTCGCCTTCACGCGGCCGCGAATCGGCGAAATGGACAGCGAGCTGTTCCGCGAGTTCTTCCAGGCGTTTGCGCAGAACGCCGGGGTGACGCTGCACATCGAAAATCTCTACGGCCGCAACAACCACCACATTGCCGAGACCTGCTTCAAGGGCCTGGCACGGGTGCTGAAGGCAGCCGTGGCGATCGATCCTCGGCAGAAGACGAAAGTGCCCTCGACCAAGGGCAGCCTTTCCGGCTAAAGGCTTACGCGTCATGGCGGTCTATACGGTCCTCGCGCCTCAGCCGATGGACGGCGGCACGCTGCCGCCCGACCCGATGACGCTTGTCTTCGTCAAGGAAGGCTTCTCGTGGCCAGCCTTCCTGTTCGCCGCGCTGTGGCTGGTCTACCGGCGCATGTGGCTGGTGCTGATCGGCTACGTCATTGTCGCCGTTGCCCTTGGCGCCGCCGGCAATGCGCTCGGAAATCCGATCTTTGGTCTGGTGATGCTCGCGGTCCACTTCCTGTTCGCGCTGGAGGCAACGACGCTGCGGGCCTGGACGCTGGAGCGGCACGGCTACCGGCTGGTCGGCATTGCCGAGGGGCGGCGCGAGGAAGAAGCCGAAATCCGCTACTTCACCGAGATCGAAACGCAGCCACCGGCCGCGGCGGGCGCGACACCCCAGCCACCCCAGCCGCCGGTGCCCCCCACACCGCCGACGCCTTATTCGCCGCCCTCGGTGCCGCGCGTGTCGCGACCGCCTTCCGCCGAAGCCGGCGACGTCGTTGGCCTCTTCCCGGCGCCCGGCGGGGGACCGGGCCACACGCCATGAGCGTCGCGATCATCGACTACGGCGCCGGCAACCTGCGCTCTGCCGAGAAAGCGTTTCAATTCGCCATCGCCAGGGCCGGCCTTCGCGAAACGGTGACGGTCACTTCCGATCCGGAGGTCGTGGCCCGCGCCGATCGGGTCGTTCTGCCCGGCGACGGCGCCTTCGCCGACTGTCGACGCAGCCTCGACGCCGTCGACGGCATGATCGAGGCGATCGACGAAAGTATCGACGACCGCGGTCGCCCGTTCTTCGGCATCTGCGTCGGCATGCAGCTGCTCGCAACGCGCGGACTGGAGCACGCCGTCATGCCCGGCCTCGACCGCATCAAGGGCGAGGTGCGCGCGATCGCGCCGGAC
>DASZQY010000216.1:0-1801 GCA_035549395.1 Bauldia sp. | reverse complement strand
CCCCCCGCGGCCGGTTTGACCGCGCGGCGCTCGGAAGGGACGAGCGGTCCCAGCGCGTCGCGGTCGATATCCAGCTCCGGCTCCAGGTGGCTCACGTCGGCGTAGAGGCGCAGCGTCGGCTCGCCGGCCTCGATGTCGATCCGGCTGACCGCCCCCACCGCCCAGTTCGGTTCGCGGCGATAGTTTCGCAGGTCCTTGCCAAACAGGCGGCAGACCAGGATGCGCAGCAACGCCTTGTGCGACACCACCAGCACGTTCCCCGAGGGGTAGCGGCTGCAGAGGTCGTCGATGGCGTCGATCGCACGCTCGCCCACCTCGTGCGGCGATTCGCCGAGCGGCGGCCCGATGGTCGGATCCTCCAGCCAGCGCGCGAAGTACGCCTCGTCACCGGCGGCTGCCTCGCTCTTCGACAGCCCCTGCCACTCGCCGTAGAACATCTCATCCAGGCGCGGATCGCGCCGGATGTCGAGCGCCGCGCGGCTCGCCAGCGGCGTGGCCGTCTCGATGGTGCGCCGCCGCGTGCTGGTCACGATCGCGCGCCAGGGCAGGTCGCCGTATGACGCCGCGAAGCGCGCCGCCATCTCTCGCCCTTCGTCGGTCAGCGCGGCGTCGATACGCCCGCAGAAGCGACCCTGATGGCTGAAGTCCGTCTCCCCATGCCGCAACAGATAAAGGCTGAGCACGTTCATTCCCTCCGTCATCGCCACCCATCGCGCCGGCGATACGCGCCCTCGCGCGAATCCGTCGGCCTACATGAATCATTGACTCTTCAAGCGCCGTGCCAGCGCCGAAGCTCCGGTGATCGGCTCCAAGATCCGGGCGTCCGTCGCCACTCCGTAAGCTGGCGTCCCGCCGCCGTTACGCGGCCGTGACTCGAGCATGAAAAAAGCGCCCCCGCGAAGCTCGCGGGAGCGCTCTGGGGCTCAGCCGTGGGTGACGGCGAGGCTAGTACTTCGCGTTGCGGGCAAGATCGAGCGCTCTGTCCTGCCAGAAGACGCCGGCCTTGGGGCCGCCGTTGCAGGCGCCGTCCGACTCGCCCGGCTTCTTGAGCCAGAGGTAGGCGTCGACGGTCGGATCATCGGTGCGGGCGGTGGCGGGGACGCCCAGCGCGCGGCCCGGCGGGTTGCACCAGCAGTTCTCGTCGTCCGGTCCGTTGCAGTCGGTGGGCGGGCCGTTGCCGTTGCGGCTGGTGTCGATGACGAAGTGCTTGCCGCCGAGCAGCTTGGAGATCTTCTTGCCGTAGGCGATCTCCGTGTCGGTCGCCTTGTAGTTCGACACGTTCAGCGCGAACCCGTCGGCCTCCTCGATGCCGGCCTCCTTGAGGCGCTTGGCATCGACCTCTGGTTTCAGCCAGCCCGAGTGGCCGGCGTCGATGTAGACGGCGGTGTTTCCCAGCTGGGCGAAGGCATGGACCGCGTAGCGGAGCAACCCCAGCCGCTCCTTTTGATCCTCGGGCGAGAGGCACTTGTCGAGCAAGCCCAGCGAGTCGGGCTCCAGGATCACGGCGGCGCGGCGGTTGCCGATCCCGTCGGCGAAATCACCGATCCACTTCTTGTAGGCGTCGCCCTGGGTGGCGCCGCCGGCCGAGTACTGGCCACAGTCGCGCTTGGGGATGTTGTAGGAGATGAAGACGGGCAACGCACCGGTCTTGACGATCGACGTGACGCGGCGGTTGACCCAGTTCTTCACGTTGGGCGTCCAGTCGCCGATCCAGTCGGCGCCGCCGTGGTCGGCGATCTTGGCGAGCAGCGCCGAGGTCTCCGGATCGGTCTTGCTGAGCAGCTTCGACTTGAGGTGCGCC
>DASZQY010000215.1:0-8989 GCA_035549395.1 Bauldia sp. | reverse complement strand
GATCTTCAGCAAGGCTGCGCCGCGTCTACCGCAGACCTTGTGTTTCGCGGTTCCAGGACTGACAGCCGAAACACTGCTGATTGCCCTTGATCTCGCCGGTGTCGCAGTCTCCTCGGGTGCCGCCTGCTCGTCCGGAAAAGTCTCGCCAAGTCACGTACTTGCGGCCATGAACGTGCCGCCGGACCTAGCAAAATGCGCCATCCGCATTAGCTTAGGGTGGGCCTCCTCAGAGGCTGATTTGGATTCATTCGCAACTGCGTGGCGCCATGTGCTAAGTCACCTCGCGCCCGGAGAGATTCAGGCGGCCTAGTGTCGCCCTTCGTGCTCGCCCGCGGTCCTTGAAACCGCAGTGGATGGAGTGGGAAATGCCTGCCGTTCGCGAGACGGTCGATCAGGTTCGCCAGATCGACGTCGATCAGTACAAGTATGGGTTCGTCACCGACATCGCCTCGGAGAAAGCTCCGAAGGGCCTGTCGGAGGACATAGTCCGTTATATCTCAGCCAAGAAGGGCGAGCCCGAGTGGATGCTCGAGTGGCGCCTTGGCGCCTATCGCCGCTGGCTGACGATGACCGAGCCGACGTGGGCGCGGGTGAAGTATCCCAAGATCGACTTTCAGAACATCTACTACTACTCGGCGCCAAAGAGCACGAAGGGACCGAAGAGTCTCGACGAGGTCGATCCGGCGCTGATCGCGATGTACGACAAGCTCGGCATCCCGCTGCGCGAGCGCGAGGTGCTGGCCGGCGTAGAGGGTGCCAGGGTCGCGGTCGATGCGGTGTTCGATTCCGTCTCCGTCGTCACGACCTTCCGCGAGGAGCTGAAGAAGGCCGGCGTCCTTTTCTGCTCGATCTCGGAGGCGATCCGCGAATACCCTGAGATCGTGAAGAAGTATCTCGGCTCGGTCGTGCCGACGACCGACAACTTCTACGCGACGCTGAACTCCGCGGTGTTCTCCGACGGTTCGTTCGTCTACGTGCCCGAGGGTGTCCGCTGCCCGATGGAGCTGTCGACGTACTTCCGCATCAACGAGCGCAACACCGGCCAGTTCGAGCGCACGCTGATCATCGCCGAGAAGGGCGCCTACGTTTCCTATCTGGAAGGCTGCACCGCGCCGATGCGCGACGAGAACCAGCTCCACGCTGCCGTGGTCGAGCTGGTCGCGCTGGACGACGCCGAGATCAAGTACTCGACCGTCCAGAACTGGTATCCCGGCGACGCCGAGGGCAAGGGCGGCGTCTTCAATTTCGTCACCAAGCGCGGCGACTGCCGTGGCGACCGCTCCAAGATTTCATGGACGCAGGTCGAGACCGGCTCGGCCATCACCTGGAAGTATCCGAGCTGCATCCTGCGCGGTGATGACAGCGTCGGCGAGTTCTATTCGATCGCGGTGTCCAACGGACGCCAGCAGATCGACTCCGGCACCAAGATGACCCATCTCGGCAAGCGCACGCGGAGCCGCATCATCTCCAAGGGCATCGCCGCCGGCTTCTCCAACAACACCTACCGCGGGCTGGTCACGAGCCATCGCCGGGCGACCGGCGCGCGCAACTACACCAACTGCGACTCGCTGCTGATCGGCGACAAGTGCGGCGCCCATACCATCCCGTATATCGAGGCGAAGAATTCGTCGGTCACGTTCGAGCACGAGGCGACCACCTCGAAGATTTCCGACGACCAGCTGTTCTACGCCAAGAGCCGGGGCCTCGACGACGAGGCGGCGGTGGCGCTGATCGTCAACGGCTTCGTCAAGGACGTCATCCAGCAGCTGCCGATGGAGTTCGCCGTCGAGGCGCAGAAGCTGATCTCGATCAGCCTCGAGGGAAGCGTCGGCTAGGGAGGCCGCATCCGATGACCGACACGCCCAAGCCCGTCGTCAATCTCGCCGACCTGCCGCTGCGCGATGCGGGCAACGGCAAGGAGTTTCGAGCCAAGATCAGCAGTTTTGGTCGCATGATCGGTTCGACTGGCGTCGGGGTCATGCTGCACGTGGTCGAACCGGGCCAGAAGGCATTCCCCTTTCACGCCCATCACACCATTCACGAGCTGTTCGTCATTCTGGAAGGGACCGGCACCTATCGTTTCGGCAATGAGCGCCACCCGGTGAAGGCGGGCGATGTCCTCGCCGCGCCGACCGGCGGTCCCGAGCACGCGCACCAGATCATCAACACCGGCACGACGACGCTGAAATATCTCGGCATTTCTGCCGCCGCCGGCCAGACCGAGGTCGTGGAATACCCGGACTCCGGAAAGTTCGCGGTAACCTCACGCTACGACTGGGCGACCGGAAAGGGAGGCATTCGCTATATCGGCCGTCAGGAAAATTCCCTCGATTATTGGGAAGGCGAGAAGTGACCATGGGTGCCCTGGCAGACGGCTACGCAGAAGCGCGCAAGCGCCATGACGATCAGGTCGCGGAGCTGCATCGCAAGGAGACGTTGGTGGACGCCGAGCTGCACGAGCTCGGTGCGCTGATTGCGCAGGACGGAAGCTTCCTGAAGGACAATGGCCTTGCCTGTGAGATCGGCCACCGCATTCTTCGCATCACGCATCTGCGCACGCCGGCCATTACTGTCCACTACAACGCCGACAGTCAGTCATTCTCGATGACCATCATGCACGATGGCACTGTGAAAACTCTGAAGGCGACCGACGAGTGCGCCCGCGCGATCGGCGAAGCGCTTTTCGACGTCGTCGCCGCAACGCCCGTTGAGGCACGATAAAATGGCACTGCTTGAAATAAAGGATCTGCAAGTGTCCATCGGTGAGCGCGAGATCCTCAAGGGCATCGACCTTACGGTGAACGAGGGCGAGACCCACGCCATCATGGGTCCGAACGGGTCAGGCAAGTCGACGCTGGCCTATGTCATGGCGGGCAAGGACGACTACGAGGTCACTGGCGGCTCGATCCTTTTCAGGGGCGAGGACCTGCTGGCGATGGACATCGCCGCACGTGCTGCCGCGGGCGTCTTCCTCGCCTTTCAGTATCCGATCGAGATCCCCGGCGTCGCCACCATGACGTTTCTCAAGGCGGCGCTGAACGCGCAACGCAAGCAGCGCGGCGAGGGCGAGATTTCGACCCCGGACTTCATGCGCAAGGTGCGCGAGGTAGCGAAGCGCCTCAACGTCACCGACGAGATGCTCCGCCGTCCGCTCAATGTCGGCTTCTCGGGCGGCGAAAAGAAGCGCAACGAAATCATGCAGATGGCCTTGCTTGAGCCATCGCTGTGCGTCCTCGATGAAACCGATTCCGGCCTCGATATCGACGCGCTCCGCGTCGTCGCCGATGGCGTGAATGCGCTGAAGTCGCCGACCCGCGCCGCGATCGTCATCACGCACTATCAGCGCCTGCTGAACTACATCGTGCCGGATTTCGTGCACGTGCTGTCGGCCGGAAAAATCGTCCGCTCCGGCGGGAAGGAGCTGGCGCTGGAGCTCGAGGCGAAGGGGTACGCCGAATTCACCGGGAAGGCTGCCTGAGGACAGGCATCGTGACCGCCGAACCGCGCACCATACGCACCGAGACCGAGCAGGCGCTTGCCCGGCAGTTCGAGGACATCCTGTCCGAACTTCCCGGCGGGCCGCGCATGCGCGCGCTTCGGGCAGCGGCGTTCGAGAGATTCCAGCGCAGTGGTCTGCCGCACCGACGCGTCGAGGAATACAAGTACACTGACCTGCGCGCGCTGATGAAGCGCGCCGCGCCACCGGCGCGCCGTGCAATCGAGACGGCGGCGGCGAGGGCCCTGCATGAGCTGCCCGATCCGCTCGGCGCCCTGCCGCGCTATCGCCTTGTCCTGGTCGACGGGCACTACTTCGACGCCCTGTCCGACCGTGGGGCGCTGGAAGCGGCCGGCGTCAGCGTCGCCAGTACGCGTGTCGAGCTGGAGGCCGACGGCGAAAGCGCGGCAGCGGTGCTCGCGGCGCCGGAGCTTGCCGCTGCGGATGTCGTGCTTGCCCTCAATGCCGCCTTTGCGACGGACGGCGTGGCGGTTTCAGTCCGGGACGGTCTCGCTTTGGACAGGCCGCTGGAGATATTGCATCTGTCGACCGGCAGCGAACCGGTGGCGTCAACGGTCCGCAATGGCGTCCGCATCGGCGCCAATGCTTCCGTGCAGATGGTCGAGACGTATCGCGGCGGTGGCGATGTAGCGCACCAGCTTAACGCGGTGACGCGCGTCTCGGTGGGCCGCAACGCTACTGTTGCGTGGGCTCGTCTGCAGATGGAGAGCGAAACGGCTCAGCATCTGGGCTCGACCATCCTGTCGCTTGCCGAGGAGGCGCGCTTCGACCACCTGTCGGTAACCGCTGGCGCGGCGGTCTCGCGCTCGCAGATGCTCGTCACCATGGGTGGCGCGGGCACCCGCCTCGGCATCTTTGGCGCCGGCATGGTCACCGGCCGCCAGCATGCCGACACCACGTTGCTCATCGATCACGCGCTGGGTGGCGCCTTCACGCGCGTTCTGGCCAAGAACGCCGTCGATGGCGAGGCGCATGGCGTGTTCCAGGGAAAGATCGTCGTCGAGCCCGACGCGCAGAAGACCGACGCCAAGATGATGGCGAAGGCGCTGCTGCTTTCCGAGACCGGTGAGTTCGACTCGAAGCCCGAACTCGAGATCTTCGCCGACGACGTTCAGTGCGGCCATGGCGCTACGTCCGGCCGCATCGACGATACCCAATTGTTCTACCTGATGGCGCGGGGGGTCGAGCGCGCAGAAGCGGAGCGGCTGCTCATCGAGGCGTTTCTGGACGAGGCGATCGACGGTCTCGGCGACGAGCCTATCGGCGATGCGCTGAAGGGCGTCGTCACGGCATGGCTGAGCCGCCGTGCCCCGCGGACCTAGTGCCATGAACACGCCGGTCACGCATGACTTCGATGTGGAGGCGATCCGCCGCGACTTCCCGATTCTGACGCGCGAAGTCTACGGCAAGCCATTGGTGTATCTGGACAATGGCGCCTCGGCGCAGAAGCCGCGCGCCGTCATCGAGGCGGTGAGCCACGCCTACCAGAACGAATATGCCAACGTCCATCGCGGGCTGCATTTTCTGTCGAATGCCGCCACTGAGGCTTACGAGAAGGCGCGCGAGACCGTCCAGCGTTTCGTCAACGCAGCGCACCTCGACGAGATCGTCTTCACGCGCAACGCCACCGAGGCGATCAACCTCGTGGCCGACAGCTTCGGCCGTCTTGCCATCCGTGAGGGCGACGAGATCGTCGTCTCGATCATGGAACATCATTCCAACATCGTGCCCTGGAATTTTCTGCGCGAGCGCAACGGCGCGGTGATCAAGTGGGCGCCGATTGCCGATGACGGGACATTCCTGCTCGACGAATTCGAGAAGCTGCTGACGCCGCGGACGAAGATGGTGGCGATCACGCACATGTCGAATGTGCTGGGAACCGTCGTTCCGGTGAAGGAAATAGCGCGGCTTGCGCATGCGCGCGGGATCGGCGTTCTCATTGATGGCGCGCAGGGCTCGGTCCATCTGCCGGTCGATGTGCAGGACATCGATTGCGACTTCTACGTCATGACCGGCCACAAGCTTTACGGCCCGACCGGCATCGGCGTGCTGTACGGCAAGCGCGACCGGCTGCGCGCCATGCCGCCCTACATGGGTGGGGGCGAAATGATTGCCGAGGTAACCACCGAGCACGTGACCTACGCCGACCCGCCGCATCGGTTCGAGGCCGGCACGCCTCCCATCGTGCAGGCGATCGGGCTCGGCGTTGCGCTGGACTACATCACCGCGATAGGCAAGGAGAAGATTGCCGCTCACGAGGCGAAGCTCGCGTCGTATGCCGGCGAGCGCCTGTCGCGCATCAACAGCCTCACGATCTATGGCACCGCCAGGGGCAAAGGTCCGATCGTCTCGTTCAACCTCGCTGGCGCCCACGCGCACGACGTCTCGACGATCATCGACCGGGCCGGCGTGGCGGTGAGGGCGGGGACGCACTGCGCCCAGCCGCTGCTCGCCCGGTACGGCGTGACGGCGACGGCGCGGGCTTCCTTTGCGATGTACAATACCTTCGGCGAGATCGACGCGCTGGCCGAGGCGCTGGACAAGGCGCGGAGCCTGCTGTCGTGACGCGGGTGGCAAAGGCTTCCGTTTGCCCCATCTTAGGGGCTCGGGGCGCACAGGTTGGCTGAGATGGAAGACGTGAAGGAGACCACATTGACGGCGGCGCCGGCCTCGGCCGAGGCGGCGGGTGAGCCCGTTGCGCCGGCTCCGGAAGGGGCATCTGCCCGGCTCCATGCCACCGGTAGCGCTATCCCGCCGGAGGAACTCGATCGCCTCACCGGCGACATCGTCGCGGCGCTCAAGACTGTCTACGACCCGGAAATTCCGGCGGACATCTACGAGCTCGGCCTGATCTACCGGGTCGATATCGACGACAACCGCAACATCGACATCGACATGACGCTGACCGCGCCGGGATGTCCGGTCGCCGGAGAGATGCCCGGCTGGGTCGAAAATGCCGTCAGCCTCGTGCCCGGCGTCAACAACGTCACGGTGAACATGGTGTTCGACCCGGTGTGGACGCCGGACCGCATGTCCGACGAGGCGCGCGTGGCGCTGGACTGGTACTGACCGTGCGGGTCGTGGCATCATGGCGGATATGAACAAGAAACTGCACGATCTTCTGGTCCGCGCCGAGACGTGGCCTGAAGCTGCACAGGAAGCGCTGGCCGAAGTCGGCCTGGAGATCGAGGCCGAGACGGGCCGCGAGATTTATCACGCCAGTCCGGACGAACTCGCCGCCGTCGACGATGCGGATCGAAGCGAACTCGCGTCGCCAGAGGAAATCGCAGCGGCGCTGGCCAAACTGCGGCGGCAGTGACTGTCGAGTACGCGAGACGCGCTGCCGCCGACATTGCCGCGATCTCAGAATATTACGACACCTCGAACGTTTCCGTTTCCAGCCGGTTCGCCGATCATCTCGAAGAACTGATCGCCAGACTGGATCGCTGGCCGCAAAGTGGCCGGCCGGTCGGGCAACGCCCGGGAGTGCGGGTCGCGCTGGTGCCGGGCTTCCCTTACAAGTTGTTTTACCGCGTGTTGAATGGCCGTATCCGCGTCCTTCATATCCGGCACGCCGCGCGCCGTCCTCTCGCCGGCCGCTAGCCTCTTGTTTCCGCAGGGGAAGCGCCTATTTTCGCGGATGGAGAACGAGCCATGCCCCGTCCGAAGCTTTCGGTCATTTCCGTTACGGAGCGCGCGGCCGAGCGCGTGCGCGAGATCGTGGCCGGCAACGAGCGGCCGCTGATCGGCGTGCGCGTCGGCGTGAAGAATGCCGGCTGCGCCGGCATGGCCTACACGCTGGACCCGGTCGAGGTACCTAATCCGGCGGACGACGTCGTCACAGACCATGGCGTCAACGTCTATGTTGATCCGAAGGCTGTGCTGTTCCTGCTCGGCGCGACGATGGATTTCGAAGCAACCAAGCTGCGCACGGGATTCACTTTCAAGAATCCGAACGAAGTCTCGGCCTGCGGCTGTGGCGAGTCAGTCCAGCTCAAGCCGGCGAGCGAGCGCGCCGCGGAAGCGGTCGCCCACTAGCTCCCGGCGGGGAGTCCACTCTCATGATCTATGGCTATGTGATCGCGGCCCTGTGGCTCGCGTGGGCTGCGTACTGGTTCATTTCCGCAGCCGGCGTGAAGCCCGTCGTGCAGAGCGAAAGCTGGCAGTCGCGGGTGGCGTACAGCGCGCCGCTGTGGGTCGCCGTCGTCCTGCTGGTCGCTCGCCGCTTGCCCTGGCCGCTGACTGCATCCTTATTCGCGCGCACTGACGCAACCGCAGTCGTCGGCATTTTCCTCACGGCGATCGGCCTTGGCTTTGCGGTCTGGGCGCGCGTTGTCCTGGCCGGCAACTGGAGCGCAGAGGTCACGGTGAAGCGGGATCACGAGCTGATCCAGAGCGGCCCTTACGCCCTGGCACGGCATCCGATCTACACCGGCCTGTCGCTGGCCTTCCTCGCGGCATTCGTCGCCATCGGCGAGTGGCGCGCCTTGATTGCGGCCGTCATCGCCATCGCGAGTTTTGTCTACAAGCTTTCCATCGAGGAACGGCTGATGCGCGAAACCTTCGGGCAGGCGTATGATGTGTATGCGGAGCGGGTAAAGGCGCTCGTACCTTTTATCATCTGAGGACCAGCGCATGGCCGACGTCGATCATCTGGCGGAGCTTTTTGCGCCGCTCGGCGGCGTCACCTTCAAGCGCATGTTCAGCGGCTACGGCATCATGAAGGACGGCATGATGTTCGCTCTGATTTCCCGCGACGAGCTCTACCTGAAAGTCGATGATGACTTTGCCACGCGTTTCCGCGCCGAAGGTTCGCGGCAGTGGAGACCCCGCATGCGCGGCAAAACAATGGCGATGCCATACTGGCAGTTGCCCGAGCGCCTGTTTGACGAGCCGGATGAATTTGCCGAATGGGCGCGGACGGCTTTCGAGGTCACGCGCCGGCTGAAAGCTGCGAAGAAGCCGAAGAAAAGTGCACGTGCCGCGAAGTCATCCGCACCAGCCGGGGCGGGCAAGGTCGGCGCCAGGCCAAGACGAAGAACAGCTGCCCGAAGCGGCTGATCGCGCACTCAGATCGGCTTGGCGTTCAGGGACTCGATCCAGTGTGCGCCGCGCGTCTTCAGGAACGCATTCGGGCTGAAGAAGGCGTCGTCCTTCTCGTCGAGGCGCTCGAGTATCTCGAAGCGGAATTGATCCTCGCCGTGCTTTCGCCACGCGGCGAGAAGCTCGGGGTTGGTGTGAGCACCGTTCCGCAGACTGAACCAGATGCGGTTCTGGATCTTCTCGACGTCGGCCCATGCCCCGACCCAGACCTCGCCGGAGGCATCGCAACGCACGGCGAAGACTCCAGGGATGGACTTCCGCTCCTTGTAGGCGGCGATGGCCGCCTTGCGGTCCTGCTTCTGCACTGGAGCCTATTCCGTTTCGGTCGGTATCTTCACAGGGCGGCGCAGGAAGTCCGGCATGTGGTCG
>DASZQY010000214.1:0-12219 GCA_035549395.1 Bauldia sp. | reverse complement strand
AGCGGTCAGGATCTTGAAGTCCTTGTCGATGCCGTCGAACAGATCGCCGCTCACGTTGACGGAAACCAAGCCCGCGAGATCGGCCGTGCCGGAGACTACCAGCCGGTCGGACCAGTTGTCGGAGAAGCGGATGTCGGTGCGGAGCGTGCCCGCGTCGGTCTGCACGTAATC
This sequence comes from Bauldia sp., assembly GCA_035549395.1. Classification (GTDB taxonomy): domain Bacteria; phylum Pseudomonadota; class Alphaproteobacteria; order Rhizobiales; family Kaistiaceae; genus DASZQY01. The sequence goes on along the minus strand of DASZQY010000214.1, from coordinate 12,048 downwards.
GCCATTGAGGTAGGTGTTCTGGAGCGGGCTGTCGCCGCTGTCGGTCGACATCGACAAGAGGCCGGAATTGTTGAACGTGCCGCCGCCGAGGAAGTCCATTTCGTCACCGGCGTTGTAGACCGCGTCCGCCATGTTGTTGAATGTTCCGGCAGCGGCATCGAACGAGAAGTTGCCGCTGATCGTGCCGTAGTTGTTCACCGTCCCGGTACCATCGCCGTCGATCTCAAAGGCGGGACCGTAGGCGCTGGATAGATCGCCGTAGTTATTCAGCGTCGCCGTCGTGTAGGAGTTCATATGGACGCCGGCGCCGGATGAACCGGAAATCTTGCCCTCATCGTCGATCGTGGCGGTGACCGCACCGGCGAGCGAAGTGGCGTCGATGCCATGTGCGCCGCCCGAGATCTCGCCATCGAGGGTGACGCCGGCGTCGGCGAGCGAGTTGACATAGATGCCGCTACCGTTCGCGACGGTGATCTTGCCCGTCTCCTGCACGGTGACGCCGGAAGTCTCGGTCTCGCCGGTGCTGGTCGCGGAGATGCCGTTCTGGTCGGCATCGATGTCTCCGGTGACGTCCACCGACACTCCATCACGAGTAGCGGTGGCCGTGACGCCGTTACCCTTGTTGGAGACGATCTTGCCGCTGGTGTTCTTCACAGTGACCGTGCCGATATCGTCGCCACCCTGGCTTTCGGCGACTATGGCGTCCTGGTCGGCCTCGATGCCGCCCGACGTGGTCACCGATACCGGGCCGCCCGTGCTCAGCGCGTCAATGCCCACGCCGGACCATGAAATGAGATGTCCGGTCTGGTTGATGTCGATGGAAGCATTCGCGTCGCCACCGGTGCTGCGGGCGTAGATACCCGCGATCTTGGTGGTGACGGCGCCGGTGCTGGTAATGGTCACGCCGCTGTTGGCGGAACTCGCGACAATGCCGCTGCCGTCGTAGCTGGTGATCGCGCCGCCGGTGTTGACCGCGACCGTGGAAGCGGCGTCGCCGCCGGTGGTGCTCGCGGTGATGGCGTCCAGCTTGGTCTCGGTGTCGCCATCGACTTTCACCTTGACCCTACCGTTGGCGGCCAGCGCCTGAATGCCCTGGCCGTCGTACGAAGTGAGGTTGCCGCCCACCTCGACATCGAGCAGGTCGGCGGACGAGCCGCTGTCCGACTGCGCGTAGATCGAATCGAGCTTGCTGGTGACGTTGCCACCAACCGCAACCGTGACCGCGCTGGTATCGCTTTCGGCGTAAATCGCCTTACCGTCATAGGACTGGACGCTGCCGGTGACGTCGACCGACGCCGTGCCGCTGTTGGTTTGTGCCGTGATGGCGTCGAGCTTGCTGGTAACGTCTGCGATTTCCGGCGGCGTGTCGGTGCCGATGACCACACTCACCGCGCCGTTCTCGCTGCTGGCGTCGACGCCCTTGCCGTCATAGGACAGCAAGCCGCCGGCAGCCTTCACCGTCACGGAGCCGTTGTTGCTCTGTGCGTCTACGGCATCGCCTTTGCTCGTTACCTTGCCACCGATCTCGACGTCCACCGCGCCATTGACGGTGTTGGCGATGACGCCCTGTCCGTCGTCAGACTTCACGTCGCCGGTGACGTTCACGTCGACATGGCCGTCGTCGCCGTTCGCCGATTCGGCGGTGATCGCATCCTGATTGGCCGTCACGTTCCCGTCGGCGGTGACTTCGACGAAGCCATTGGCGGCGGTGGCGTAAATTCCCAGCCCTTCGTAGGAAAAGACGTTGTCGACATCGACGGTCGACGAGCCGTTGCCCGAGATCGCGGAGACCGCGTATTGCTCGCTGGTAACATCACCGGCGGTGACGTTGACGAGATCGAGCACCGACTTGGCGTGGATCCCGATGCCTTCGGCCGAGTCGACGTCGCCAGCCTGGACTGTCACCTTTCCGTTGCTCACAGTCTCGGCGTAGATCGCGTCGAACTCGCTATTGACGTCGCCGGTGGTGACACTGACGTCGCCATCGCCGCCCTTCGCATAGACGCCGTTGCCGTTGTACGAGGTCACGTCGCCAGCCTGCACGGTCGCCGTGGTGGTGCCGTCGGCGTGGATGGCGTCGAGTTCGCTGGTGACGTCCTCGGTCGTCACCCCGACGGCGCCCTTGCCGGCAAATGCATAGACTCCGGCGCCGTCGTAGGATGTGACGTTGCCGGCGATCACCGTCGCGATGCCACTCGTCGCTTCAGTGTGAATCGCGTCCTGCTTGCCGGTGACGTCATCGGTGGTCACGCTGGCGTTGGCGTTCCACGCCGAGGCTTTGGCGAACACGCCGACGCCGTCGTAGGAGACGACGCCGTCCGCAGTCACTGTCACGCCGGCCGGGCCTTCGGCGTGTATGGCGTCGAGCTTGCTGGTGACGCCGTAGACATTGACCGTCGCCGATCCGTTCGTGCTTTTCGCGAAGACGCCTGCGTCATCATAGGACGTGATGTCGTGGGCGCCGACGTTAACCGTTCCGGCGGCCTCAGCGTCGATCGCCTCGAGCTTGCTGGTGACGTCGCCGAGCGTCAGCGACTGCGTGCTGCTCGAACCGGTCGATGTGGCGATGACGCCGGCGCCGTCATAGGAAACGATATCTCCGGTATTGATCGTGTTCCCGCCGGGGCCGGTGGCTGTGATGGCATCGAGCTTGGCGGTAACCGCGCCCGCCGTAAGGTTCGTCGAGCCGTTGAACGACGTCGCCGTGATGCCCTTGCCGTCGTAGGAGGTAACATTGCCGGCCTGGAGGTGGGCCGTGTTGCTGTTCCCGGCCGCGAGGTAAATCGCATCGAGCTTGCTGGTCACGTCGCCATTGGTCACCGTGACGTCCACACTGCTGTGCAGCGACGTGGCATAGATCGCGCTGCCAGCGTACGACGTAACGTCGCCGTCGGCATTGATCTGCACCGTGCCGGAATTGCCCGCCTCGGCGTGGATCGTGTCCAGCTTGGAGGTAACGCCCTTCAATGTGAGGTCGACGCTGCCGCCTGCGGCGGTCGCGACGACGCCGCGGCCGATGTCGCTGGTGATGTCGTACGTGCTGTTGATCGTGACCCCGGAACCAACCGCGTAGGCCTCGCCGACAACGGCATCGCCGTGTGCGGTCAGGGCGCCGCCGTACTGGTCGATCTCGACGGCGCCGAAGGAGGAATTGCCGTAGATACCGGTGCCGGTGTCGGTCGTGAGCGTGCCGGTGTGCTTGATCGTGACGGCGCCCTCGGCCGTGACCGAAATGCCGTCGTTGTGCGCCGTAAGCGCGCCGTTCACCGTGATGTCAGCGGTGCCATAGACGGGGTTCTCGGGATCGGTCTCGTCCAGATTGTCCTCCTGGACGACGACACCGGACCCTTCGCGGGCGTTGACGGTGCCGTTGACGAGGATGGTGGTGATGCCATCGGTGCCCCAGCTGTGGCTGTAGACGGCGTCGCCGAGCGAATCGACGTTGCCTTCAATGTCGATGTCATTGCCCAGACCCTCGGCATAAAGGCCCCGCCCCTCCCACGACGTCAGGTTTCCCGTCTGATCGACTTCGACCGAGCCGCCCCAACTCTTGGCCGTCAGCGCGTCGTCGTCGGATGAGACGTTCGACGTGGTATTCGCGATGACGTCGCCGGAGCCGGTGACAACGACACCCTTGCCGCCGAGACTCTCGACATCGCCTCCCAGCGTCAGGCTGGCACTGGTGTCGTCGCCCCACGCCGAGACATAAACGCCGTCACCGGCGGAATAGACCGCGTGCGCGCCGAGTTCGACGTCGGCGCTGGCGGCGTTCGACGTGTCCAGCGTTATGCCGGCGCTGTCGTCTTCAGGTGCGACGTCGGCGGTAACGCCGTTGACGTTGAGCTGTGTCACGCCGACATCGCCGATGTTCACGCCGTTGGCCGCCTCGCTGCCGGTGCAGGTGACGGTCGTTGCCGAGAGGTCGCATGGGCCGGCGTACCCGACCGGACCCGCGTTCGCGTTGCCGGCCGCGAGAACGGCAAGGCCGGCAGCAAGAACGGCCGCCTTCAGTCGGCGCAAACCGCTCTTGGAGGGAAATATGGGGGGCGCGAGCTCCAGGGGTGTTGGGTACATGGCGCCTGAGTTCATTCCAATTTCCCCCCTTGGGCGCTCAGTTCGGGATCGGCTGCGCGCTCCAGCCGCAATGTTGCCGTGACCGGCACGAAAGCCGCCGTTCCCGCCACCGCCTCGGAACCGTGTCCGTCGCTGGCGGCTGTAATGGTGCTGCGGAAGGACACCGGAACCAGCGTGGCGATCAGCGCCAGCACCACTGCCACTGCGGTCCGTGTGACACTGAATGCGCCGATGGACCGCGGTCCGAAGGCAAGCTGGCCTGCGACGCCGCGCAACACCTCGAGCGAGCGCCGCCCCAGCGGACGAAGCAGATCGAGGACTCCAGCCTTCAGGCCGATGAAGCGTTGCAGCCCATAGCCATAGAGGACGACATTCACAGCCGGCACGACAATGCCGGCAAGATCCCCGGCCTCGATGCCGGCGACGGTGTAGTCGATCATGAGGCCGAGCATGCCGGCGTTGAACAGGATGTAGACGGGATGGACGGCCGTGCGGCCGGCGACTTTCGGCGTGCGTGCAAACGCGGCCTTGCGGCCAGTGGCCATCTGCACGATGGATGCGAGAACGCCGGCGAGGCTGACCGGCAGCAGCATCAGGTTGAGGGCACTCACCGCGACAATGTCGCGGAAGCGATAGCCAATGCGCCTGAGGTCCCAGCCATAAAGCAGGAAGTACGGGCCCATGGCGAGCGCCGCGACGAGCAGTTGCCGCGCATCGGCAAGCAGCAGCACCATGAGCATGAGCACCGCCAGATTGCCGACCAGCGGGCTGAGCAGGTAGTGCGACCGCAGGAAGAACTCCGGCAGGCGAGCGATCCGGCCGGGGGAGCGCCAGTATTGACGCCAGAGCGAGGGGAAGATGATGAGCCCACCATTGCTCCAGCGCTGCCGTTGGATAGCGAGGGAGCCGAAGTCTGCCGGAGTGGCGGAAAACGCCAGCGGCTTGAAATGGTTGTAGACGCCCCAGCCGCGCGCCAGCAGGTCCATCGTCGAGCCGGTATCCTCGATGACGGTGCGGTCCTGGATGAAGATCTCGCGCCAGGCGGTGCCGTCATGCTCGGTGACTCGGATGCTATCGAGTGCTGTCTTGCGGAGCAGCGCATTGGCGCCGACCCAATGGGCCGCACCAAAGAAGCTCGAGCCCTGATGGACCAGATACTGGATATCGGTGGTCGCGCCGGCTATCCGTTCCACGGTGGAGGAAGCCTGCGGAAACGTGAGGTATGGGGTCTGCACCACGCCCGCCTGAGGCGTGGCCTCGGCGATTTCGACAAGCTCGAGCAGGTAGTTCGGACGGACGACGCTGTCGGCATCAAGCGTCAGAAAATATTCAGCATCCGAAACGTGGATGGCCGCTGCTTCACCGCCGGCCTTTTCCAGGTAACGGGCGCCGTTCGCCTCGCGAACTCCGTAGTTGCCGCCGGCGAGCCCGATATACGAATTGAGATTCATCGCCTTGTTCGCGGCATGTGACAGGTTGGCGAACGTCTTGCGCTCGAAGACGGCGATGTCGTCGCAAAACAGGCTGGCGAGCCGATCGTATTCGGCCGCGACCTGAGCGGCGGTCGGCGTCGACACGACGAGCGCGGCCCCGCGGCGGCGATAGGTCGATGCGAGACCGAGTACGATGTCGTCGACGAAAAAACTGTCGACGTGCGCGAATTCGCGGCTTGCTGCCTGACCGAGGTTCTCGGCGAGCTCCTCGAGCCAGTCGGCGGCAAAGTCGTAGAGCAAGGCGATGCGCGATATCTCGCAGATCGGGTTGCTGACCCCGAGCGCCTGCCGCCGGTCCGCTTGCGCCACCTCGGTCCGCAGTGTTCGCATCGGTTCGGCAAGGCGCCGCCGGACTTCCTCAACGGCCTCCAGGGTGCGCAGCCTGGAGTTGCTCTGGGGCGGATCGTCGACCAGGACGACGACATTGCGCCGGCCATAGCGCGTCAGGGCCGCCGAAAGCACGGTCATTTGGAGAACGCGCCGTTCCTCACGGAGCGTCGGAACCAGAACTGTCACAGCGGGAGCGGAAGGGCTGAGCAGGACGGCCGGACCGGCATCGCGCGGCGCCCGTTGCTGACGCCGGATCGAAGCGCCGAGCCGCGTCAGCTGATAGGCGAACGCGCACAGAAACAGGCAGCAAAAGAGGAAGAGGTAGACCGCCTTCGAGAAGGCCGGCACGCCGTCGGCCGAGAAAATATGGTGGCTGGCCGCCACCGCCGCCGCGAGCGAGGAAAGCCCGACGAGCACCACGCCTGCCGGACCAATGCCGCGACGCCCGGCAGATTTCAGCGCGCTAAACAACGCCACGAAGGTGACTTGCCCCCGAAAATTCGCGGCTTTCCGAGCAGACACAAAGCAACAGGCCGTCATTTGCCCGGGGGCGGGCAAAGTCAGGACGCTCACTGTTCGGTTGGAAGCCCCTAGCTCGTTGAGGCTAGCCGGTCATGGTTAACAAACAATGGCCCACGGCAAATGGTCCCCGCTTTTCTGGGACCGGCCTCGTCTGCAACCTCTTGTGATTGACACCGCCGACGACCAGCGTCGGAGCAGGATGGCGGCGGCGTGCCACTACCACAACCAGGCGCGGCGCGACGGAACGGCAAAGCCCCGAAGCGCACTACCTTGAGAGCATCCGGGCGACTACGAGACGATCCGCCGCCTTCCCGGCCTCCTCAACGCATTTGAAGAGGCAGAATAGCTATCGGCAGGACCATCAATTCACCCCGCCAGAAGCTGACAAAGCTAACGCCCCACCAGATTTCTGTCCCACAACCCGAAAAGCTCAGCCCACGTCGCCTCGGCCGCCGCCGGCGAATAGTCCGGTCGCGCCGGGAAACAGAAGCCGTGGTGAGTACCGGCAACCGTCTTGATCGTCGCGCGAACACCCGCCCTTACCGCCGCCGCTTCGAGCGACGGCACGACGGCCGGCGGCACACCCGGATCGACTTCTGCAAACGCAAAGTACAGTTCGCCTTTGACCTGCGGCAGCTCCCGATGCGGGGAGTCAGGTCCATCGGTAACGATGCCGAGGCCGTAGAGCGAAGCCGCTGCGGCCATCCGACTGGCGAAGCGCGCTGCCGCCAGAGTGACAAAGGCACCGCTCATGCAGTGACCGACGCAGGCCAGCGGTCCGGGACTTACTTTCTCCTGACCGTCGAGAAAAGCGATCATACCGGCGGTATCGTCCATCACTGTCGCATTGGTCAGGCTGGCCATGGCGGCACGGATGACAGTGCTCATGGCGCCATCGCGACGCGCCACGTCGAAACGGAGCGTACCCAGGCGATAGTAGAGATCGGGGAGGAGACAGAAATAGCCGTGCCTGGCGATGCGCCGAGCCATGTCCTTGAGCTCTTCGCGATAGCCTGGCGCGTCCATGTAGAAGATGATCGCCGGAAAGGTGCCCGGCGCTGCCGGGCAGACGGCAAAGCTCGGCATCAAGCCATACCTTGTCGTGACCAAGACTTCCTTTTCCAGCATGCAGTTGAGCCTACCGTATTGCACAAGCTCGGGGCACGACCCCAGATGCTCGGGGTCGTGCCCTGTGCAGTTGAACGCTTCGGCTACGGCTAGAATGTCGGCATGTCAGCCGGCATCGGCGTCTTCCAATATTTCATATAGAGGTCGTTCAGCTCGCCGTCGCTCTTGATGTAGTAGACGAACGCATTCACCCACTGCAGCAGCTCGGTATCTTCCTTGCGGAGCCCAACGCCATTCCCTTGGGTGAAGACCGTGAACTTGCGCTCAATATTGGCTTGCGGATTCGCCGCGAACGCTGCGTCACCGAACGCCGCCGCGACGGCAAGCGCATCCACCTGCTTGTTGAGAAGCGCCTGAACCAAGCCGGAATTTTCGTCGAACTGGCTGAACGTGGCCTTACCGTCGGTTTCACGCTGCAGAATGGTCTGCTGCGTACTGCCGCGTGTCACGGCTACGTTAAGGCCGTTGAGGTCGCCGACCGACTTGATCGTCTTGTCCTTAGGCGCATAAAGCGCCACATCGGCCAGCATGTAGGGCGAGGAAAAGGCAACCTGCTTGGCGCGATCGGGTGTGATGCCGAGACTCGCCACCACCATGTCGACCTTGCCGGTCAGCAAGAACGGTATGCGGTTGGCGCCGACCAGTGGCACGATATTGAGCTTCACGCCGAGGTATTGCGCGAGCAGCCCCGCGACCTTCACGTCAAAGCCGTCCGGCTGCTGGTTGGCATCGAGGAAGCCGTACGGCGGCGTGTCCATGATGATGCCTATGTTGACGGTCCCGCGAGACACGAGATCGTCGGTGGTAAGCGGCTGTGCCGAAGCTGCCCGGGCGACAAGCAATGCCATGAGCATTGCCGCGCCAAGACGAATCACGTGCATGAACTTCATTGTCATTCCTCCCTGATTGTTGAGGCAGCGAGATCACAGGCAATAGCCACCGAGACGGGTGACCGCCGCGAAATCGTCGCCGCGGTCACCAATCTGCGAGTGCCGCGCCCGGACAGTCCGCCGGACGACGAGTGTTGCCTAGAAGGTCGGCAGATCCGGAACCGGCTTGTGCCACCACTTCTGATAGATCGCGTTCAGCTCACCGTCGCTCTTGATATAGAGAACGAAGCTGTTCACCCATTGCAGGAGGTCGGTGTCCTCCTTGCGCATGGCTATGCCTTCGACCTGGGTGTTAAGGACGAACTTCTTCTCGATCGTCGGATCAGGCGACTGGGCCAGCGCCGAGTCGGCGTAGATCTCGCTTACGGCAATCGTATCGACCTGCTTGCCAAGCAGAGCTTGGATCTGGCTGGAGTTGTTGTCGAAGCGCATGATCTGCGCCTTGTCACCGAGCACTTTGGTCATGATCGTGTCACCGGCGCTCCCGCGCGTCGTTCCCGCGCGCTTGCCAATGAGATCGTCGATCGACTTGATCGTCTGGTCAGTACGCCCGTAGACCATGTTGTTGTCGGCGCTGATCGGGCTTGAAAACGCGACCTGCTTGGCGCGCTCGGGCGTAATCGCCAGCCCGGCCATGACGAGGTCTACCTTGTTGGTCAGCAGAAACGGTATGCGATTTGCGCCGACCAGCGAAACGACGTTGAGCTTGACGCCGAGATACTGTGCCAGAAGCTTCGCAACATCGGTATCGAACCCGTCGGGATTCTGCTGGGCATCGAGAACGCCGTAGGGCGGTGTGTCCAGAATAATGCCGACATTGATCGTGCCGCGACTAATGATGTTGTCGACAGTCAATGGATCGGCGTGTGCGGCGCCGGCTGCTGCCGACAATGTGAAGGCGAACAACGCAGTCACAATGCTGCGAAATATGGACATTCCCTTCTCCCTTTTGATTGCCGGTGGCCGTTGGACTGCGCCCATCTGCGGGCCGACCGAACCGGGCGGACGTCTTATGTCTCCCTCATTCGGACGGCGCGGTTAGCTGGCACTGAATAGCTTGCGCAGCTCACCATTGCGCCGGCCGAATTCTTCGATCAGCAGGTGGAGGTCCCCGTTTGTGGTGATGAACCGCACGCCCTGCTTGACCAGCGCGGCCTGGCGCGCCGGATCCTTGTCACCGCCAAAACCGACGTATTTGCCGTGCTTCTTGCCCGCAGCGAGAATCCTGTTCATCGCATCGGTGATCTCCGGTCCGCCGTAGGCCCGCGGCGCGCCGAGATCGAAAAGCAGGTCGTTGGCGCCGACGTGGAGCACATCGACACCCTCAACGGCGGCGATGGCATCCACGTTCTCCAGTCCTTCCCGGCTCTCGATCATGCATACGATCAGGGTGTGGCGGTTGAGGAAGGACGTGATCTTCGGCAGTGGCAGCTTGGCGTAGTTGAATTTCGAATAGGTGCCCTGAACCGAACGGCGACCGAGAGGGCTGAATTTGCATTTGGCGACGGCGCGGCGGGCATCGTCGGCCGTATGCACGTTCGGGAACACCAGGCCAGCCGCCCCTACGTCAAGGAGCGTCGCAGCGTTGAGATCATCGACGCTCGGCAAACGAATGAGTGGCGCAATGTTGAGCGCATTGGCAGCCTGGACGATGTGGTTCACCGTCTCCAGCGAGAAGATTGCGTGCTGCATGTCGATGAACAGGAAGTCGTGATCAGTAACTTTGGCGACGCGGGCGATTTCCCCCGAGCGGCCGAGGTGCACGATGAGCCCGAGCGCCACCTCGTCTTTCTGCATCCGCACAAGCGCCGGATTGGCTGCCGCCTCCATGATAGCGTCGTCACTCATTCCGCTCTCCTCGCCCGGCATGTCCGGCACGCTGCGGCTGCCGCCACAACCCGTGTGGCGCAGGACGCGGTCCGGCTGAAACTGGATTTGTCGTGCAACGATTCCCGGCCGCGAAACGTTGGCAACCGTCGCCACCGCCACCCGCCGCGAACTCTGCTCCTCCCGCACTCATTCTCATTCACTGAGAATGATGTTCACTGGATGATATTACGAGCCGCTCTCGCTAGGTGTCAAGCAAGCCTGTGCCAGGGACCCAATCGCGGGTCGGATCGATATATCCGAGGCGTTTGGAAATGGCGCTCGCCGTCTCCGCCACGAGGCTGCCAATACGCTCGACCTGCGGGATGATTCGCTCCGCCGGACCTGACACGCTGATCGTCGCGACGGGCACGGCGCGGTGGTCGTAGACGGGGGCTGCACAACAGGCGAGCGTCACCTCGAACTCCATTCGATCGATGGTGTAACCGCGGTTCTGGGCGGCGGCGATGTCGCGCTCAAGATCGCGCGCCGTTACCAGCGTGTGCGGAGTGCAGCGCTCGAGCTTCAGGCGTCCGACCAGCGTCTTGCGTTCGGCCTCCTTCATGGCGAGCAGGAAGGCTTTGCCCAGGCCGCTGGCATGCATCGGCCGGCGGGCGCCAAGACGCGAGCTGATTGTGACCGACTGGGGGCCCTGCTCGCGATATACCAGGATCATGCTGTCGGTGTCGAAAACGGCCAAATTCACGGATTCCCGCGTGGTCTCCAGCAGGAACTGCAGCATACCCGGCGCGATCTGCATGATGTCGCTCGATTGCAGCGCTGCAACGCCCAACTGGATCGCCTGGCTGCCGAGACGGAAACGGCCGGTGCGCGAATTGACCTCGAGATAGCCGAGCGCGCGCAGGTCGTCGGCGATCCGGTACACCGTGCTGCGCGACAACCCAAGCTTGTCGGCAATGTCGAGGATGGTCGCCTCACGCGCGTGGCCGACGCATTGCAGCATCGCCAGGCCGCGCTTCAGCGTGCCGGCGAGATCCTTTTTACGCGCCTTCGACTTGCTACCTGCCGTGGCCTTCTTCGCCATTGCCGAACGTCTCTCCACCATCTGGCTCCGCTATCCGGAAGCACGCAACTCAGAAGTGTATCCTAGCGGGCGATGGGTGCACGCGACAGCATTTCAGGCACCAACGTTTGACGGCCGGCGCCGGCGCCGCTAGTCTCATTCAGTGATCATAAGTCTCAATCAATGAGATGTACAAGGACCGTCGATACGGTCTTTGAGGGACGAAACACAGCGTGGGCCAAGGCAACTCAGAGCTGGTCGAGCGGATATCGCAGGGGATTCTTGCATTTCCGACGACGGCTTTCGATCCTCAGTTCGGGCTCGACGTCGAGCGGACGGCCGGCGAGATGGAGCGCATGGCGGGCGAAAAGCCCGCAGCACTGGTGGTCGCCGGAGGCGCCGGTGAGATCTTCTCTCTCGATGCGCGCGAGCACGCGATTGTGGTCGAAGCTGCGGTTCGGCAGGCCGGCGACGTGCCGGTAATTGCCGGGGTGGGCGGCGGCATCGCCGCTGCCATCGCAATGGCCGAAGCCGCCGAGCGGCTGGGCGCCGACGCCATCTTGCTGTTTCCGCCCTACCTGACGCGCGCCGACCAGCAAGGACTCATCGCCTATGTCTCGGCGATCTGCGCGCGCGTCGGCATAGGCGTCATTGCGTACAGCCGCGACAACGGGGTGCTCAGCGCAGAAACGGCACTCAGCCTGGCGGCACGGCACGGCAA
>DASZQY010000213.1:0-8538 GCA_035549395.1 Bauldia sp. | reverse complement strand
GGGGGGGCCCTGGGCCCCCACTTTTCGTTCGGGCTACCCGCCGACCTGCATGAAGGCGCGCAGCGCCACGTAAATACCGGCGACGATGACGATGCCGGCGAAGATGAACGTCAGCGTCCGGCCGCGCCCGGCAAGGGAGTGGGATAAGCGCGTGCCGGCGATGGTCCCCACGATTCCCCCGGCGATGAATATGAGAGCGACCGCCCAGTCAACGAAGCCGGAGAGGGCATAGCTTACGGCGGTCGTGGCGCCGAAGGCCGTCACCGATACGAGCGACGAGCCGATGGCGTTGACGATCGGCATGGCGGTGGCAGCGACCAGCCCAGGCACGATGAGGAAGCCGCCGCCGATGCCGAAGAAGCCGGACGCGAACCCGACGATCAACCCGGCGATCACCAGCACGGGAAGCAGCCGGCGGGCGCTGGCACGATTGAGCTGAACCTCGGGGCGCTCGCCGCCACGGCGCGGCAAAAGCATCGATGCGCCAATGGCGATCATCAGAAGGCCGAAGAGGCCGAGCAGGAGGTGACCGTCAATGGCTTTGCCAAACTCTGCGCCAATCGCCGCTCCGACGACGCCTGCAACGGCGAATGCGATGGCGCAGGGCCACTTCACCGTGCCGGCGCGGGCGTGATTGGCCAGACCCATGGCGGCGCTGGCTGCGACAGCGACGGAGCTGGTGCCGATGGCGAGATGCGGCGAGCCGATGCCGACGACGTAGTAGAGCAGGGGGACGGCGAGAATCGAGCCGCCCCCGCCGACCAATCCGAGCGAGAAGCCGACCGCGGCTCCAGACAGAGCGGCCAAGCCGGCCTGGAGCAGCGTCAGATCCATCAGCCTCCGAACAGCCGGGTGAAGATGCCGGCAGACTCGCGGGCACTCGGGCCGGTCTCGATCGGCAGGCCCGACTGATGCCACGCCGAAATGCCGCCCTGCATCAGATATGCGGGCGCACCGTTGGCTTTGGCGGCGAGGCGGGCGGCATTCATGGCGGTGCGATTGCCGCCGGCGCAGAAGAAGATCACCGGCTGGTCCTTGCCCAGTGGCAGGTCGCCGACTTCCAGGCGGCTCAGGGCATGGTGATGGGCGTTGGGAATGCGCGCCCGCGCAAGCTCGCCGCTTTCACGGATATCGACCAAGAGGGCGCCTTCCTGTTGCATGCGGGCGGCAGTGCGCGCGTCTATGTTTTTCGGAATCATGGTTCCAATCTCCAGTGGTTATGCGATGAGTGGGGAACTGTGTCAGCGGCAAAATGCCTGCTTCAGCGTCTTGAGGACACTGACGGCCTTCGGGTCGGCGACCCGGTAGTAAAGCGTCTGGGATTCGCGCCGGAAGCTCACGAGGCCGTCGTCGCGAAGGCGGGCCAGGTGCTGGGACAGCGCCGACTGGCTGAGGCCCAGTTCGTCGACAAGCGCGTTCACGGTCATTTCGCCGTTGGCCACAAGGTGGCACAAGATCAGCAGCCGGTGCTCATTAGCGAGCAGCTTGAGGAAGGCGGCCGCCCCGGCGGCGTTTTCCGCCAGCCCGGCCAGCATGGAGGACTGCGATCGCATGGTGTATATGACCACTTGCTAAATTAGATGCAGCTAATATATGCCGGTAGACGAGAGATGCAAGGAGCTTCACGATGAGCGACCAAGAGCGGCTGAAGATCCAGTCCTTTTTCGACGAGCCGACGAACACGATCAGCTATCTGGTGTGGGACGAGGCGACGAAACGTGGTGCCGTGATCGACCCGGTGCTCGATTTCGATGAAGCAGCGGGCGAGGTCGATGTCCGCTCCGTCGAAGCGATACTGGCGGCCGCCGCGAAGGCCGGGGTGAAGATCGAATGGGCGCTGGAGACGCACGCTCACGCCGATCACCTTTCGGGCGCCCCCTATGTCAAGGCGAAGACCGGCGCCAGGATCGGCATTGGCGAGCACATCAAGGATGTGCAACGCATCTTCCGGCCGGTGTTCAATGCGACCGACCTGCAGACCGACGGCCGCGATTTCGACAAGCTGTTCGCCGACGGCGAGACCTTCGCCATCGGCTCGATCCAGGCCGAGGTGCTCTACACGCCGGGGCACACGCCCGCCGACATCAGCTACAAGATCGCCGACGCTGTTTTCGTGGGCGACACGATGTTCATGCCGGACTACGGCACGGCGCGCGCCGATTTCCCAGGTGGCGACGCACACCAGCTCTACCGTTCGATCCGGCGGCTGCTCAGCCTGCCGGGCGAGACGCGCCTGTTCATGTGCCACGACTACAAGGCGCCCGGCCGCGACCGCTATGCCTGGGAGACGACGGTCGCGCAGGAGCGGGAACACAACGTCCACATGAAAGAGGGCGTCGGCGAGGACGAGTTCGTGACGATGCGCATGGCGCGCGATTCGACGCTTTCCGCACCACGCCTGCTGCTGCCTTCGATCCAGGTGAACATACGTGCCGGGCGGTTTCCGCCGGCCGAAAGCAATGGCGTTCGCTACCTCACCATACCGGTGAAGGCGAAGACACCGGACGCCGCATCGATTCTGGGCCGCTGAACCGCGGCGAAGCCGTCTTGAGCTCGGTCAAGGCGGCGGCCGCAAACCGTGCAAGCCTCAACAAGAACAAAGCAAGGAGGAAACAATGCCTCACGTCGTGGTCCTCGGCGCCGGATTGGGCGGCGTCATCATGGCTTATACAGTCAAGGAGCGGCTCGGCGCGGGCTGCGAAGTCACGGTCGTCAACCTTGGACACGAATATTCGTTCGTGCCCTCAAACCCGTGGGTGGCGGTTGGCTGGCGAACCCCCGAGGCCATCACGGTGGACTTACGACCGGCGTTCAACCGCCGTGGCATTGCGCTGCGTCCGGAAGGCGCCAAGCGCGTCTTACCGGAAGAGAACCGCATCGAGCTCAACGACGGTTCATTTGTCGCATACGACTACCTCGTGATCGCGACGGGTCCCGATCTGGCGTTCGACGAGATCGCCGGTCTCGGACCGGAGGCCTATACGCAGTCCGTCTGCCAGGTCGGACACGCGGCAAAAGCCCTCGGGGCGGTCGAGGCGCTGGCCAAGGACGGCGGTGCCGCCATCATCGGGGCGGTGCAGGGCGCTTCCTGTTTCGGACCGGCCTACGAATTTGCTTTCATCCTCGACGCGGAGCTGCGCCGCCGCAAGGCGCGCGATCGCGTGCCGATGACGTTCGTGACGCCGGAGCCGTACATCGGCCATCTCGGCCTCGATGGGGTCGGCGACACCAAGGGGCTGATGGAGAGCGCGCTGCGCGACCATCACATCAAGTGGATCACCAACGCCAAGGTCAGCAAGATCGAGGCGGGCAAGATGTTCGTCGACGAGGTCGACGACGCCGGCGCGACCAAGGCGAGCCACGAATTGCCGTTCGCATTTTCGATGATGCTGCCGGCGTTCCGGGGCGTGGCGGCAGTGCGCGGTATCGAGGGATTGACGAACCCGCGCGGGTTCATCCTCATCGACAAGTATCAACGCAACCCGGCCTATCCCAACGTCTTCGGGATCGGCGTGGCCGTGGCAATTCCGCCGGTCGGGAAGACGCCGCTGCCGGTCGGTGTGCCCAAGACGGGTTTCATGATCGAGTCGATGATCGAGGCGGCTGCCGAAAATATCGCGGCGCTGGTCGCGGGCCGCCAGCCTTCGGCCGTGGCGACGTGGAACGCGGTGTGTCTTGCCGATTTCGGCGATGATGGGATCGCCTTCGTCGCACAGCCGCAGATCCCGCCGCGCAACGTCAACTGGTCGTCGCAAGGACGCTGGGTGCATACGGCGAAAGTCGGCTTCGAGAAATATTTCCTCGGGAAGATCCGGCACGGGACCAGCGAGACGATGGTCGAGCGGCTGGCGCTCAACGCGCTCGGTATCGCCAAGCTCAAGGAAGTTCGACGCGAGCCGGCCGAACCCGCCTAAGCCTGGGCGGCGAGCGCGGCGCGGATGCGGGCAGCGTTCGCCTCGAGGGTTTCCTTCTGCTCCATCTCGCCGGTGTGCGGCTTCAGCGGCACGCCTTCGAAGCGCGGGATGACGTGGACGTGAAGGTGGAAGACGGTCTGGCCGGAAGCCGCCTCATTGAACTGGATGACGGTCACGCCGTCAGCGTCGAACGCTGTCTTGACCGCGCGCGCGACTTTCTGAACGACCGGCACCAGCCTGGCGAGGACGGCGGGATCGGCGTCGAGCAGATTGCGTGACGGCGCCTTCGGCATCACCAGCGTGTGCCCGGCGCCCTGTGGCATGACATCCATGAAGGCGATGGTGTCGGCATCTTCGTAGACGCGGGTGGATGGTATCTCGCCGCGGAGGATGCGGGCGAAGACGTTGTTCGGATCGTAGGCTGGGGTTTCGGTCATGCTCGTTGTGGCCGGAAATGCAGGTGACGGCGCAGCTTAGAGCGGGAGCGGAGTTTTGGGGAGCGGCCGATAACGACGATTCGGCCGCAATGCCGCGCTCCGAAACGGAGGGGCCTATTCCAGCCCGCCATCCTCGTGACGGAAAGGCAAGTACTCCGCCAGCTCGGCGTTATCGTGCTCGACCTGGCGCCGCTCGACCTTCAGGTAGTCGGCGACGGCCTTGCGGAAGGCCGGATCCCTGATCCAGTGCGCGGAGTAAGTCGTGGTCGGGCGGTAACCTCGGGCGACCTTGTGCTCGCCCTGCGCGCCGGCTTCGACGATCTTCTTGCCGTGGACGATGCCCCACTCGATCGCCTGGTAGTAGCAAAGCTCGAAGTGAAGAAACGGCTGGTGTTCGGTCGCGCCCCAATAGCGCCCGAAAAGCGTGTCGGAGCCGATGAAATTCAGAGCACCGGCGATCGGACGGCCGTTTCGGCGGGCGAGGAACAGAAGGATTCTGTCCGCCATCCGCTCGCCGACGAGCGAAAAGAAACGCCGGTTGAGATAAGGCCGGCCCCACTTGCGCGAGCCGGTGTCCATGTAAAATTCAAAGAAGGCGTCCCACGCGGCTTCGGTCAGCTCGGCGCCGGTCAGGCATTCGATCGTAATGCCGTCGGTCACCGCGTCGCGGCGTTCGCGACGGATCGCCTTCCGGTGCCGCGAGGCCAGCGCCGACAGGAAATCGTCAAAGTCGCGATAGCCTTCGTTGACGAAGTGATACTGATGGTCAGTGCGCTGGAGGAAGCCGAGGCGGCCGAGCAGCTCCCATTCCGCCGCGGGCGCAAAGGTCACGTTCAGCGACGAAATGCCGAGCTTCTCCGCCAGCGTGCTGCCGGCCGCGGCGAGCAGCCTCTGTCGCGACTCGATGTCGTCGCCCGGCTTCACCAGCAGCCTGCGCCCGGTGGCCGGTGTGAAAGGGATGCTGGCCTGAAGCTTGGGATAATAGCGCCCACCGGCGCGCTCGTACGCCTCGGCCCAGCCGTGATCGAAGACGTATTCGCCCATGGAATGCGATTTGAGATAGCAGGGCAGGATCGCGGCAGCGCGACCGCCAGCATCGTTGCACACGATGTGGTGCGCGGCCCACCCGGTGCGGCGCGTGGCGGAACCGGACTCCTCCAGCGACCACAGGAAGTCATGCGCCACGAACGGGTTGTACGGCACACCGTCCGGGTTGGCGACCGCGTCCCAATCGGCGCGCGCAATCTCCTTCATCGAGCCGAGCACGTGAAATGTCGTCTCGGCGGAGCGCTGGGTGCTGTTTTGCGAGAAAAGGGACACTGCCGAAACTTAGGCCTCGCATCTGGCGGCGCAAGGCGCGTAGCGTCACGCCCCGGCCTCACTTTTCGGGATCGAAGCCCTCGAAGATCATCTGGTCCGCCCAGGCCTTGGCCCTGGCCCGCTGTTCCGCGGTCCTGACCGTCCAGGTCAGCAGCGGCAGGCCGAAGAAATGTCGCAGCGTGAGCGGCGGCGACGCGGGCAGGGCATTCACGTCGTAGGCGGTGAAACTCGGCAGCACGTAGGTCGCGGCGGCCATGCTGGCGTAGTAGAGCCGTGCCGCGGCCGGCAGGTCGGGCCAGTCGCGGGCGCGAAAGCGATCGGCCAGCATCCCGCGCGGCAGGCTCGGCGCCAACGTGCGCATGGCGGCCATCGAAGCGGGGTCAAAGGACATCACCACGGCGGGGCCGGAATAGCCGCCGAGGATCGTCGCCGTCGCCGCTTCGAGCTTGCGATCGCCGTCGAACCTGCTTTTCAGCTCGATCACCAGCGGTACGCGGCTGTCGACCAGATCGAGTAGCTCCTCCAGCGTCGGGATCGAGGCCGAACTGTTGCGGAACTTCACCGCCCGCAGCTCGGCCAGCGTCTTTGCCTCAACCGGCCCGGTAGAGTCGGTGAGGCGGTCGAGCGTGTCGTCATGGAAGACGACCACCTCGTTGTCGGCAGTGCGCTGGAGGTCGCACTCGATCGCGAAGTTACGGGCGATGGCCGCTTCGGCCGCCGGCAGGGTGTTCTCAAGGCGACCAGCCGCCGCGTCGTGAAAGCCACGATGCGCGATTGGCCGGGCGGTGAGCCACGCGGGGGCGGCCATGGCTCAGGCGATTTCGACGATGGCCTCGGCCTCGACCGCGGCGCCAAGCGGAAGGGATGCCATGCCGATCGCGGAGCGGGCATGCTTGCCGCGATCGCCGAGAACCTCGGTCAGCAGGTCGGAGCAGCCGTTCACGACCTTGTGCGGATCCATGAAATCGGGCGTGCAATTAACGAAGCCGACGAGCTTCACGATTCGGCCGACCTTATCCAAGCCGCCGAGCGATCCCTTGATGTTCGCAAGGATGTTGATGGCGCAGGCGCGTGCGGCCTGTTGTCCCTGCTCGACCGTGAGATCCCGTCCGAGCTTGCCGACAAACCGGCCGCCGGACCAGATCGACACCTGGCCGGAAACGAAGAGCAGGTTGCCGGTGCGCACGGAAGGCACGTAGTTGGCCGCGGGTGTCGCGACCGGCGGCAGTTCGATGCCCAGCGCCTTCAGGATGGATTCCGGTGATTCGGCCATTGCGCTTGTCCCTGCTTCGCCCGAGAGTGGACGTATGTCGCCCAAAACCGGGCGGAGCCGCAAGAGGCCGTTGCGTGCGTGCAAAAGTGGTGTTTGCGGTGCTTCTTTCGGTTGCAGCTTCGACCGCCCCGGGCTGGGGGGCGACAGCCGCCGTACCCTTGGCGACCTACCGCGCGGTTCACGATTTCACGCTCGATCCCAAGAGCTCGGACCCAAGCGTCGGCGACATGACCGGCCGCATGGTGACGGAGTTCAAAGGCTCCGAGTGCGCCGGCTATACCACCACCACGCGCTTCGTTACGCGCGGCACCGATGACAACGACCAGGATCAGCTCATCGACACGCGCAACGTTGCCGTCGAGAACAACAACGGCACCTTCACTTTCGACAACGAGACCTACGAAAACGGCAAGCAGACAGAGGTCGTCAAGGGCACGGCGACGCGGGGCGCGGACGGCGTGCAGGTGCGGCTGAAGCAGCCCGACCGGAAGACGGTGAGCTTGCCGTCCGGCGCGCTGTTTCCAACCGAACAGACGGCGCGTGTGATCGAGGCGGCGGAGGCAGGGCAGCGGCTGATCAACATCGACACCTACGACGCGAGCGACGATGGCGACACCGACTCGCCGGCGACCGTCGCGATAGGCCCCGCCATCAACGATCCGAGCGATGTCGGGGATGAGGCGCCGATAGCCGACGCCGGGTTTGCGACCATGACTCACTGGCCGATAACCGTGAGCTATTTCGACCCCGACAACGGCAGCGACCAGACGCCGAATTACGCCATGTCGGCGCTGCTCTACGAGAACGGGCTCATGCGGCGCCTGCGGCTGGACTATGGCAACTTTGTACTTGTCGGGACGCTGGTTCAGCTCGACATGCTGACTGCAGCGAAGTGCACGAACTAGTCGCGCCAGGTGAGACCCAGAGCCACCGCATCGTCGCCGAACTTGCTGCGAATGTGATCGACGGCGTGTTCCGCCGCCGCGCGTTTGCGGGCGTTGGGATCGACGAGATCGCCGGGATCGGCCAGCCGCACGTCGGCAAACTCGGACACACCGATTCCGATAAGCCGGTATCGCGTGCCATCGGCCTCCGGGGCGAGGAGATCGGCTCCGGCCGTGAAGATACGATCGGCCAGTTGTGTCGGATCGGATAGCTGCCGGCTGCGGGTGCGAATACGAAAATCGGCTGTCTTCAGCTTCAGGGTGACGGTCACGCCCGCCATCTGTGCACGCTTCAGCCGCGCGGCAACGCGTTCGCTGAGGCCACGCAGGATCGCCTTGAGCTCGTGCGCGTCGGAGATGTCGTCGCCAAACGTCGTTTCGGCGCTCACGCTCTTCGCCTCGCCGCGCGGCTCGACGTGGCGGGTGTCGCGTGCGTGGGAGAGACGCGCCAGCCTGAGACCCATCGAGCCATATCGGCGCGCCAGCTCGGCCTCGTCCATCCTCTGCAACGCGCCGATGGTGCGGATGCCGTCGGCGGCGAGATGCGCCTGGGTCGTCTTGCCGACGCCCCAGATCAGCCCGACCGGCTTGTCGGCCAGAAACGCTTCCGCCTCGCTTCGGGCGATGACCGAAAAGCCGCGCGGCTTGCT
>DASZQY010000212.1:0-3825 GCA_035549395.1 Bauldia sp. | reverse complement strand
GTACGAGTTCGCGCGCCTGAACCTGACGCAGACCGTGCTTTCCAAGCGCGTGCTGACGGAGCTGGTGCGCGGCGGCCACGTCAGCGGCTGGGACGATCCGCGCATGCCAACGCTTGCCGGGCTGCGGCGCCGCGGCGTCCCACCCGAGGCAATCCGCGACTTCGTCTCGCGCATCGGTGTTGCGCGCGCCGACAGCGTCGTCGACGTCGCCATGCTCGATTTCTCGATCCGCGAATTCCTGAACAAGGCCGCGCCGCGCCGCATGGCGGTGCTGCGCCCGCTCAAGGTCGTCATCGACAATTATTCGGCCGGGCAGATCGAGCAGCTCGAGGTCGTGAACCATCCCGACGATCCGGCGATGGGCAAACGCACGGTACCATTCGCGCGCGAGATCTGGATCGAGCGCGACGATTTCATGGAGAATCCGCCGAAGAAATTTTTCCGCCTTGCGCCCGGCCAGGAAGTCCGCCTGCGCTACGCCTACTTCGTCACGTGCACGTCGGTGGAGAAGAATGCGGCGGGCGAGGTCGTGGCGCTCCACTGCACCTACGACCCGGCCACGCGCGGCGGCGATGCGCCGGATGGGCGCAAGGTGAAGGGCACAATCCACTGGGTGGCGGCGCCGACCAGCGTGACCGCCGAGGTGCGGGTGGTCAACCCGCTGTTCCTCGCCGCCGCGCCAGACGTCGCCAACTTCGCCGCGGAGCTCAACCCGAACTCGCTGGAGGTGCTGGCCGACGCCAGGCTGGAGCCCGCGGCGGCCGCCGATAACGATGCTGCGCCGGTCCAGTTCGAGCGGCTGGGCTACTTCTGCCGCGACCGTGATTCCGCGCCGGGC
Organism: Bauldia sp.; assembly: GCA_035549395.1. GTDB lineage: Bacteria > Pseudomonadota > Alphaproteobacteria > Rhizobiales > Kaistiaceae > DASZQY01. Next base: position 2,987 of record DASZQY010000212.1, on the reverse strand, counting down.
CGTCCGGTTTTCAACCGCACCGTCGGGTTGCGTGATACGTTTGCGAAGGCGCTCGCCGGGGAGGGCAAGCGCGAGCCGTAGCCTCTGGGGTGGGGCTGGCGATGGGCGACGTGAACGATGCTGGCCTTCATGTGAAGGCCCGGCGCCGATGGCTGGCACCGGGGAGGCCGGGCTCGCCCTGGCTGCGGCTCGGGCCTGCGACGCTGGCGCTCGCCGCGACCTTCGAGCGGGAGATGGAGCAGGGGCGGGGCTTCCTCTGGCTGCCCGTCGCGCTCTCCGTCGGCATCGTCATCTACTATTGCCTTCCCGCCGAGCCGAATGTGTGGGCGCTCCTCGCACTCACCGCGGCCGCGATCGCCTTCGTCTGGCGGCGTCGGTCGAGTGTCGCCGGGTTCCGCGTCGCGCTGGCGCTCGCTCTGGTGGTCGCGGGCGTGCTCGTCGCCAAGCTCCGCACCGATTGGGTCGCGGCGCCGCAGCTCGACCGCGAGGTCACTGGTGTGGTCACCGGCTGGGTCGCCAGCGCCGAGGAATCTCCCGGGAGCGGCCGGCGCATCACGCTGCGCGTTGTTTCTATGGCCGGCATAAAGCTGAACGAGCTGCCGCGGCTGGCGCGCATCACCATCCGTGCCAAGGCCGCGGCGAGCCTTGCCGTCGGCGATCCAGTCACCATGACCGCGAGCCTTGGCCCGCCGAGCGGCCCGGTGATGCCCGGTGGCTATGACTTCGCCTTCGTGCCCTACTACGAAGGCATCGGCGCGACCGGCTTCGCCTATGGCAACGCGCACGCCGACCCGGCGCTCGGCCCGCCGCCTCTTCGCATCCGCTTGTCCGAGCCGCTGGCGCGGCTTCGCGACCTGATCCGCGTCCGCATCGAGCAGGCACTGCCGGGCGACTACGGCCACATTGCCGCGGCGCTCATCATGGGCGACCAGCGCGGCATATCCGAGGACACGCAGAACGCGATGCGCGCCTCCGGCCTCGGCCACATCCTGTCGATCTCGGGCCTGCACCTGGCGCTAGTCGCGGGTTCCGTCTTCTGGCTCATCCGCGCCCTGCTGGCGCTGTCCCCGGTGCTCGCGCTCAACTACCCGATCAAGAAATGGGCGGCCGCCGCGGCGCTCGCCGCCTCCACCTTCTATCTTGGCATCTCGGGCGCCGAGGTCGCCACCGTGCGCTCGTGGCTCATGCTGGCGGTGATGCTGTGCGCGGTCCTCATCGACCGCCGCGCGCTGACGCTGCGCAACGTCGCCTTCGCCGCGCTGCTTATCCTCATTTTCAGCCCCGACAGCCTGTTGTCGATCAGCTTCCAGATGTCGTTCGCCGCAACTATCGCCCTGATCAGCGCCCATGAGGTCTGGGTCGCCCATCGCCGCGCCTCGTTGGCCTCCGAGACCGCACGAGAGAGAACCGCGGTGGATCGCGTTCGCGAGGTCGTGATTGCGCTGCTGGTGACGTCGTTCGTCGCCGGTCTCGCGACCGCGCCGTTCGGCGCCTTCTACTTCCAGCGTATCGCGCCGCTTACCGTCGTCGCCAACATCGCGGCCGATCCCGCGATCGGCTTCGTTGTCATGCCCATGGCCATGCTGACGCTCGTGCTGATGCCGTTCGGCCTGGAGGCCGTGCCGCTGACCGTGATGAAGTGGGGGCTGGAGTGGATGGTCGCCGTCGCCAATGTCACCACGGCGTGGTCCGAGGGCCTTGGCAGCGTCCCAGCCCTGCCGGTGCTGTCGCTGGTGCTGATTTCGGCCGGCTTCCTTTGGCTGGCGCTGTGGCGCGAGCGCTGGCGGCTCGCCGGCCTCATTCCCATCGTCGTCGCGCTGCCCATCGCCGCGCTCGCCGCTCGTCCGGATATCATCGTCGCTGAAGACGCGGCGGCGGTCGCCGTGCGCGGCTCCGATGGGCGCCTTGCCATCCTCGGCGGGAAGGGTGCCGCCTTCGACGTTGGGAACTGGCTGCGCGTCGACGCCGATCCACGTGCGCCCGACGATCCGTCACTGGCCGGCGGGGCCGCCTGCGATCTACTCGGCTGCACGGCGCATCTTCCCGATGGCCGCGTGGTGGCGCTTGCCATGAAGCGTGACGCCCTGGACGAAGACTGCACGTCGGCTGCCGTCGTGGTCTCCCGCTACGACGCGCCGCGCGGTTGCGCTGCGCACGCCGTGGTCGTCGATGGCAATGCGCTTGCGCGCTCCGGCGCTCATGCCCTCTACGCAAAGGACGCCGGATTCCGGGTGATCGGTGCCTATCCGGCCGTCCGGCGGCCATTCATGCCGCCGGCCCACCACCCGTAAAGTCGGCTGTCAGTAACGGCGGAGCAGGCCGACCAGGCGTCCCTGGATGCGCACGCGATCGGGCCCGAAGATGCGCGTCTCGTACGCCGGATTGGCTGCCTCCAGCGCGATCGAAGCGCCCTTCTTCCGCAGCCGCTTCAGCGTCGCCTCTTCCTCGTCCACCAGCGCCACCACGATGTCGCCGGTCTCGGCCGTGTCGCTCTTGCGGATCAGCACGGTGTCGCCGTCGAGGATACCTGCCTCGATCATCGAGTCGCCGCGCACTTCCAGTGCGAAATGCTCGCCGGGCGAAAGCATGTCGGGCGGCACGCCGATGGTGGTGGTGTGGTTCTGGATCGCCTCGATCGGCACGCCGGCGGCGATGCGGCCCATGACCGGCACCAGCACCGGCTCGTTGCTGTTCGCGCTCTCGGGTGTGGCGCGCATCCGTCCGAGGTTGCCTTCGATGACGCTGGGCGAGAAGCCCCGCGGCCGTGCAACGGCGGCCTGCGCCGGCGCCGCGGCCTCGCGCATCGATTCCGGCAGCCGGATGACTTCGATCGCGCGGGCTCGATTGGGCAGCCGTTTGATGAAGCCGCGCTCTTCCAGGGCCTTGATCAGCCGGTGGATGCCGGACTTGGAGCGCAGGTCGAGCGCATCCTTCATCTCGTCGAAGGACGGCGGCACGCCCGTCTTTTGCAGGCGGTCGTGCACGAA
>DASZQY010000211.1:0-9976 GCA_035549395.1 Bauldia sp. | reverse complement strand
CCAGATGACGTCGAACGACTTCCAGACCGCCGTCCAGTTCGGCGCCGCCATTGTCGTTGTCGTCGTGAACAACGGCGTCCACGGCACGATCCGCATGCATCAGGAGCGCAACTACCCAGGGCGCCAGATCGCCACGGCGATCACCAGCCCGGACTACGCGGCATTTGCTCGCGCCCACGGCGGCCACGGTGAGATGGTGCTGGTAAGCAGCGACTTCGCGTCCGCTTTCGATCGTGCAGCCGCCAGCGGCAAACCGGCGATCATCGACCTGAAATTCGACCCGGCGGCCAGCACGCCGTCCGCTACGCTGGGCGAAATCCGCAGTCCTGGCACGGTTGCGGACGGCGACGCGTGACACTCGTATTTCGCCCGGTCACGAGGGAGAACCGGGCGGCCTTCGAGGCATTCTTTTCGGCGTCCGGCGCGCCGCATTTCTGCTGGTGCATGGTCTGGCGCCGCACCGCTGCCGAGGCCAAACACCACAGCGGGACTGAGCGTAAAGCGCAGATGATGCAGCGCATCGAAGGCGGCAGCCCCGTCGGCCTCCTGGCCTATGATGGCGAAGCTGCCGCCGCCTGGGTCTCGGTTGCACCGCGCGAGACCTATCGCAACCTCGGCGGGCCATCTCCGAAGCCGGGCGAGGTCGTCTGGTCTATCGTCTGCTTCTTCGTGCCGCGCAAGCGTCGGGGGCAAGGCATCCGCGCGCTGATCGCCGGCGCGGTTGAATACGCGAAAGGTGAAGGCGCCACGGTCGTCGAAGCCTATCCCGTCGATCGCGGGGCGCCGAGCTATCGCTACATGGGCTTTGTCGATGTCTTCGCGGCGTCGGGCTTCCGCGACGAAGGGATGGCCGGCACTCGCCGCCATGTGATGCGCCTCAGGATCGATCCGCCGGCGCGTGGGCGCGGTTAGTCGGTGATTCCGTCGTCGGTCGCCGCTAGAGTGGCATCATGAACGATGCATCATCCCCGCTGGTTGCCGACGCCTTCATCGACCGCAACGTTGCCGGCGTCCCGCATGCCGCGTCGGGCCGTCTGCACGGCCTGAGCTTTGCAGTGAAGGACATTTTCGACGTTGCCGGCCGCGTCACTGGTTGCGGCAATCCCCAAAAGCTGGCGGAGGGGAAGCCCGCCGCGCACCACGCTTCGGCCGTTGCGCGCCTGCTCGACGCCGGCGCTGCCTTTGTGGGGAAGACGCATACTGCGGAGCTCGCGTTTTCCCTGGACGGCCGGAATGAGCATTACGGCACGCCGCCCAATCCCGCCGCCGCCGGACGGGTGCCGGGTGGCTCGTCGTCCGGATCGGCCTCGGCCGTTGCGTCCGGGCTTGTCGATTTCGCGCTGGGCAGCGACACCAGCGGCTCGATCCGCGGGCCCGCCTCGTTCTGCGGCCTTGCCGGACTGCGGGCCACACACGGCCGGATTGCGATCGACGGGGTGATGCCGCTGGCGCAGTCGTTTGACACGGTTGGGTGGTTCGCCCGCACCTACGACATCTACGAGCGCGTAGGCGAGGTGCTGCTCGGCGCTGATGATGAGGGCCCGCCACTCACGCGCCTGCTGCTGGCCGACGACGCCTTCGCTCTCCTCGATGATCGCACGAAGGCGGCTTTCGCGGCGCCGCTCGCCGCCATCGCGCACCGGTGGGGTCCGCTCAATCGGGTGAATATCTCGCAGGATGCGCTGCCTGCCTGGCGCGATACCCACCGCACGCTCCAGGGCTTCGAAGCGTGGCGCAATCACGGCGAGTGGATCACCAGGCGTCGCCCGAGCCTCAATCCCGCAGTAGGCGAACGCTTTGCGGCCGGCGGTCGGGTGACCGCCGCGGCCTACGAGGCTGCACTTCGCAATCGCGAGGAGATACGAGCGCGTGTCTGCGACGTACTCGGCGGCGACGGCGTCGTCGTGATGCCGACCATGCCCGGCATTGCCCCGCGGCTCGACGCCGACGAGGATGAATTCGAGAGATTCCGTGCGACCGCGCTGATGCTGACGTGTATCTCGTCGGAATCCGGTTGTCCCCAGCTCACCTTGCCCCTGGCGGAGCTCGACGGCTGTCCGCTCGGCCTTTCGCTGCTGGCGCCAGCCGGGCGCGACCGCGCACTGCTCGCGCTCGGACGGCAGGTGCTCGAACTGTCGCGCGTGTCTCAGTAAAGGCCGGCGACGCGGGCGCGCAGGCTGATCAGCGCCAGCACGATGTCGATGGTCGGCGTCGGCACCTCGGTCAGCCGGCCAAGCTCCTGGACGGCCGTGACCAGCGCGTCGATTTCCAGCGGCCGGCCGCGCTCGATGTCCTGCAGCGTCGACGGCTTGTGGACGCCGACTTCCTCGGCGCCGGCGATGCGCCGGTCGACGTCGATCGGCAGGCGTACGCCGAGCCGCGTCGCAATCGTCTCGGCCTCGACCATCATCTGGCGGGCGACGGCGCGCGTGCCCGGCGTCCCGACGATAAGGTCGAGGGTGGCCAGGGTCAGCGCCGAGATCGGATTGAAGGAGACATTGCCCCAGAGCTTGACCCAGATGTCGGTCCGGATTGCGGGCCGGACAGCGGAGCGCAATCCGGCGGCAACCAGGGCTCGCGACAGCGCGGTAACCCGTTCGCTCTTCTCTCCGGAAGGCTCGCCGAGCGGCAGGCGGTCGCCCTCGACGTGATGGATGACGCCGGGGGCCTCGACGTCGGCGGCGGGGTAGACGACGCAGCCGATGGCGCGCTCCGGCCCGATGGTCGACCAGATGCGCCCGCCCGGATCGACCGCCTCGATGCGCCGTCCTTCATACGGTCCGCCGCTCTTGTAGAAATACCACCACGGCACGCCGTTCTGCGCCGTGACGACCGCAGTGCCCGGGCCGAGCAGCGGCTTCAGGCCGTCGAGGATGCCGGGCACGGAATGCGCCTTTAGCGCAAGGATGACGTAGTCCTGCGGCGGCAGGTCGGCCGGGCGGTCGGTCGCCGTCACCTGCACGGTGGTTTCGTTTCCGCCTTCCTTCAGCGTGAGGCCGCGCTGCCGCATGGCCTCCAGGTGCGGGCCGCGTGCGACCAGGCTGACTTCCACCTCGCCCTTGGCCGCCAGCTTCGCCCCGACGTAGCCGCCGATCGAGCCAGCCCCGAAGATGCAGATCCTCATGCTGAAAGTCCGAGCTTTTCGGCCAGCCCGATACGCTGCAGCTTGCCAGTAGCTCCTTTCGGCAACTCGTCCATGAAAAGCACCTTGCGCGGCACTTTGAAGTCGGCGAGGCGCGTGGCGCAGAAGTCGCGGATGTCGCGCTCGCTCGCCGCCTGGCCTTCCCTGAGGACAACGACTGCGGCTACTTCCTCGCCGAGCTTGGCGTGGGGCATCCCGAACGTGACGACCTGCGCCACCGCCGGATGGTCCATGATGACCTCATCGACCTCGCGCGGCGAAATCTTCTCGCCGCCGCGATTGATGATCTCCTTCAGGCGCCCCGTGATGCGGTAGTAGCCTTCCTCGTCGACTGTGCCCTGGTCGCCGGTGTGGAACCAGCCGTAGGCGAAAGCCTCGCCGTTGGCCTTCGGATTCTTCTCGTAGCCGGCGGTGACGTTATCGCCGCGGATGCAGATCTCACCGACTTCGCCCGGGCTGCAGATTCGGCCATCGGGCGCCAGGATCGCCATTTCCGGCCCCGCCGCCAGACCGACGCTGCCCGCCTTGTGCTGACGCGGCGGCAGCGGATTGGAGGCCATCTGATGGGTCGCCTCGGTCATGCCGTAGGCCTCGATCACCGGAGCATGGAAGACGGCTTCGAGCTCGCTCATCACCTGCGGCGGCAGCGAGGAAGACGACGAGCGGATGAACCGCAGTTTCGCCCGCGCGACGCTTTCTTCATTGCGCGGCGCGCGCGCCAGGATCGCCTGGTGCATGGTCGGCACCGCCGTGTACCAGGTGGGCCGGGCCTCATCGAGCCACTGGAAGAACTTCAGGGCATTGAAGCCCGGTGTGCAGACGACAGAGGCGCCGGCCGAGAGCGAGGACGACACGGCCGCGATCAGACCGTGGATGTGGAAGAGCGGCATGATGTTCAGGCAGCGATCGGCGGCCGTGAGCTGCAGCGATGTGCGGATGTTGCGCGCCGATGCCGTCAGGTTCGCAACCGTCAGCGGTACGATCTTCGGCCGCGACGTGGTGCCCGATGTATGGAGCACGAGGGCGGTGTCGCCCGGCTGGGCCGGCCCGGGATGGGCGGCGCTGCCCTTCAGGGCCGACTTCAGGGTGAAGGCGCCGGCAGGCGCACCGGACGCGACCTCCAGCCGGATGATCGGGACATTCAGCCGCGCCGCCACTTCCTCCGCGGCCGCGTTGCCCGCCGCGTCCAGCACCAGCGCCTTCGCGCCGAGGTCGCTGAGATAGAACTCGAACTCGTCGGCGCGGTAAGCGGGATTGAGCGGCGCGGTCGTGGCGGCGCCGGCGATCGTCACGAAGGCCGTCGCCATCTCGGGGCCATTGGGCAACACGATGGCGACGCGGTCGTTGCGACCGATGCCCATGCCGTTGAGGGCGGTCGTCGTGTCTTCGGCAAGCTTGCGCAGGCCGTCGTAGGTGAGCGCGGGGCGCTCGGGCGCGCCGATCGCGGGCGCGCTTCCGGTGCCGGCCTTGAGAATATCGAGCATCGTTTCCCTCCCTCGGACTGGACTCGTTCCAGGCGCGCTATGGCGCCTTCTTCTTGGTCATGCCGGCGCGGCCTTGGCGTAGCGGTTGGCGATAACGCCGACGATGACGAGCTGGAAGAAATGGTAGAGCATGATCGGCGCGATGATCAGGCCGAGCGCCGGGCTGGTGCTGAACATGAGGCGGGCGAGCGGGACGCCGGTGGCCAGCGACTTTTTCGACCCGCAGAACAGGCTGGCGATGGTGTCGGCCCGATTGAAGCTGAGCGCGCGGCACGGGATCATGATGATCCAGTAGACGACCGCGAACAGCAAGATGACGCCGACGATCATGATGAGCAGGAACGAAAGGTCGTGCCCGCTCCAGATGCCCTCGATCATCGAGTCGGAGAACGAATTGTAGACGATGGCGAGGATGATCGCCCGGTCGGCCAGCCGGATCGTCTTGATGTGGCGCGCCGCCCAGTGGCGCAGCCAATGGCGGGCCAGTTGCCCGACGATGATCGGGACGAGGACGAGGCCGACCACCTTCGTGATGACCGGCAGCAGGGGCAGGCTGTCGCCGCTGGTCGCCGCGAACCACGCCATGAGAAGCGGCGTCGCGAACACGCCGATCAGGCTGGACAGTGTGGCGTTGAAGATCGCGGCTGGCACATTGCCGCGCGCCAGCGACGTCATGGCCACCGATGACGATACGGTCGAGGGCAGGGCGGCGATATAGAAGAAGCCGGTGGAGGTTGGCGCGGGCAGCGTCCAGCCGAAGAGGAACAGCATCGCCAGCACGACGAGGGGAAAGAGCACGAACGTGGCGAGCTGGACGATGACGTGGACGCGCCAGTTGGTCGCGCCTTCGTGCAGCTTCTCCGGCGCGAGCGTCAGTCCGTAGAGAAAGAAGACGACCGCGACGCCGTAGGTGGCGACCCAATCGGCATGCAGGATGCCGCCGCTCGCTCCCGGTCCCGGGAAAAGCATGGCGGCGCCCACAACAAGCACCAGCGCCAGGAGGAAGCCGTCGAAGGAATAGCCGCGGATCGTCATTACGTGCTTTGACTCCAGACCCGATCAGGCCAACGTCAGCCCGCCGTTGACGTGTATCGCCTGTCCCGTGATTTGGGCAGCACCTGCCGAAAGCAGGAAGGCGACCGTGGCCGCGATATCTGCCGGCTCCGTCAGGCGGCCGGTCGGCGTGACCTGAACTGCGGTCTTCAGCGACTCGCTTGAAGCTGCCAGGTGCCCGCCGCCTTCCTTGCGGGTGAAACCCGGAACGACGATGTTCACCGTGACGCCATGTGGCGCCAGTTCGACGGCCAGCGCCTTGGCAAGCGCCTCAAGCGCAGCCTTGGCCGCGGAAGTGCCGGGAAAGAGCAATCCGGCGGTGCCGAAGATGTGGGCAACGAACGAACTGATCACGACCACCCGTCCGCACGCCGAAGCGCGCAGGTCCGCCAGCGAGGCCGACACCAGCCGCAGGAAGGCCAGCGGCATCGAGGCGAACGATGCCGCCACGTCGTCGGGCGAGAGACTGGAGAAATCCGAACGGAAAGCCTGTCCGGCGTTGCTGACGATCTGATCAATGGCGCCGAGTTCACCACGCGCCTTCTCGATCAGGGCCGGCGCGGTTGCAGGGTCGGCGAGGTCGCCGAGAAAGATCGCGACCCTTGAGCCGTGCTCGCGGCAGGTCTGCGCGACGGCGTCGAGGCTGGCCGCGTTCTTGCGCGTATGGAGCAGGAGATCGGTGCCCGGCGCGGCTATCGTGCGCGCCGTGTTGGCGCCGATGCCGCTGGCGGCCCCGGTGATCACCACGACGCGCCTCGCGTTTTCCTGCTCCGGCATGACACCCCCAGGGTCAAACGAAATGCGCGACGACCGCTTGCTGCCCGTAGACGTCGGTCCGTCGGACATCAAGTAGCCATCTCAATTTCATCAGTATACGTCCTTTCTCTTGACAGGAAAGTTTTGCTCGCTGCAAATCAGCCATGTCGGTCCCGCGTGGCTCGCGAGGTGCTTGAAATGGACGTGATCATCATCGGTGGCGGTATAGGCGGCCTTACGCTCGCGCTGATGCTGCACCGCCGTGGCATTCCCGCACGCGTCTATGAGAGCGCGCCCGAGATCAAGCCGATTGGCGTCGGCATCAGCATCCTGCCGCACGCCAGCAAGGAGCTGTGTGAACTCGACCTCGAGGCCGAGTTGGCCAGGGTCGCCGTGACCGCCCGCGAGTCCTGCTTTTTCAACCGTTTCGGCCAGTTCATCTACAAGGAACCGGTAGGCACGTACGCCGGCTATCCATGGCCGCAGTTTCAAATACACCGGGGCGACCTCCAGCAGGTCATCTACCAGGCGTTCGTCCGCGAGGCCGGCGCCGACCGCGTGATCACCGGCCATCGCTGCGTCGGCGTGGAGCAGACCGGGGACAGGGCGGTTGCGATCTTCAGCCGTGGCAGCGGCGCGGAGACCGTGCGGGTGGAGGGCACGGCGGTCATCGGCTGCGACGGCATCCACTCGGTCATCCGCAAGGCGCTCCATCCCGACGACGGCGGGCCGATCTACTCCGGCGTCAACATGTGGCGCGGCGTCACCATCTGGAAGCCGTACCTCAGCGGCGCCAGCTACATGCGCGCCGGCTGGCTCACGCACGGCAAGATGGTCATCTACCCGGTCCGCAACAACGTCGACGGCCAGGGCAACCAGCTCATCAACTGGGTGGCCGAGATCGAGACTCCCGACCACGACCGCCAGGACTGGAACAAGCAGGGCAAGCTCGAAGATTTCATCGGCGCATTCGCCGACTGGCACTTCGATTTCCTCGACGTGCCCGCGATGATCCGCGCGGCCGATTCGATCCTCGAATATCCGATGGTCGACAAGGATCCGCTCGACCGCTGGAGCTTCGGCCGCATCACGCTGCTCGGCGATGCGGCCCACCCGATGTATCCGCGCGGCTCGAACGGCGCCGGCCAGGCGATCCTCGATGCCCGCGCGCTGGCCGATGCGCTGGCCGACAACCGCGGCGACGTCGCGGCGGCCCTCAAGGTGTACGAGGACAAGCGCCTGGCTGCGACCGCCGCGGTCGTGCGCACCAATCGCACGACGCCGCCGGATGCGATCCTGCGCGAAGTCTATCTCAGGAGCGGCGACAAGCCTTTCGCGCGGATCGAGGACGTCATCGACCCCGCCGACCTTGCCGCGATCAGCAACAGCTACAAGAAGGTCGCCGGCTACGACAAGCAGTCGCTCGCGGCAAAAGGCTGAGCGCGGCTACAACGCGTCGGGCTGCTTCGCCGGCGCGGCCTTGTCGAAGGCCGGCAGCGCGGCGGCACGGTCGGCGATCGCGACCGATAGGGGAAACGCCGACAGGTCGCAGTTGAAGCGGCGCGCGTTGGCGATCTGCGGCACCAGGCAGACGTCCGCCATCGTGATCGTATCGCCCAGGCAGTAGAGGCCGTGGCGGCCGGCTTTGGCCAGGGTCGCCTCGAACGAGCGGAAGCCTTCCGCGATCCAGTGGGCGTACCAGACGTTGGTCTCGTCCTCGCTATGTTTCCACTCTGACCGCAGCCACTTCAGCACCCGCACGTTGTTCAGCGGGTGGATGTCGCAGGCGATGATGTCGCTGAGGCTGCGGACATAGGCGCGCGCGCCAATGTCCTTGGGAAGCAGGGGCGGCTCGGGATAGCGCTCTTCGAGATATTCGAGGATGGCAAGGCTCTGGGCGAGCGCCACGCCCTCCTCGACGAGCGTCGGGACAAGCCCCTGCGGGTTCACGTCGAAGTATTCGGCGGTCCGGTGCGCCATGCCCGGCAGGCTGACGGTGCGTGGCTCCCACTCCAGTCCCTTCAGCGCCAGCGCGATGCGCACGCGATAGGACGTCGACGAACGGAAGAATGTGTAGAGCGCGCGCATGCCGGCGGGTCAGGCCTTCTTCGCTGCGGCCTCGAGAATATCGTCAGGCGTCGAGGAAACGACCTCGACGTACTTCGGGATGAACTTGCGGCCTTCGATGAGGCCGACGAACGCCGGCTTGATCTCATCCGCCAGAATCTTGCGGATGCGCGCGTGCTCCTTGATGTCGCGCCATTCGGCGATGAGGAAGAAGTGGCTGGGGTTTTCCGTGTCGCGGCACAGCACGCCGTCCTTCACCTGGGCCCACGACTTGTGCATCGGGTTGCCATCCGAATAGTCGAACTCCTCGAACAGCTTGATGAATTCGGCTTCCCGGCCAGGCTCGACCATGAAGTCGTAGATGTGGAGGAAGTTGCCTTTGGTGGCGAGCGGTTCCTGGGCCATCGAACATCCTGCGCGATTGAAGTAGGAATTCGTCAGCATACCCCGTTTTTTGCATCCGGCAACATGCAAAATGGCGGATTTGTTCGGTTTGCATGCATTGTCGCAAGTTGCGCATTGCTCAGGAACGATGTCTGCTGCGCCGGCGTCGCGGTGGCGGCGAGCTTGTAGGACAGGGGTCTGGGGACGCATGGCGAGAGCGGTGAGGGTGCGCAAGACGCGCACGACAAACGGCGGCGAGGGCGATTCCGAGGACGCGAGCCCGAACGTGGCGCTGCGCGCGCTTGCCGATCGCTTTCCGCTGTGGAAGCGGCCGGGCTACCTGATCCGGCGGCTGCATCAGATTCATTCCGCGATCTTCCTTGAGGAATGCACGGCCTTCGGCATAACGCCGGTGCAGTACGGCCTGCTCACCGTGCTGGCGACCAATCCCAACGCCGATCAGGTCGCGCTGGCCTATGCGCTCGGAATCGATCGCACCAACGTCGCCGACGTGCTCCGCCGTCTCGAGCGGCGCGGGTTGATCTCGCGCGTTCCCAGCCGCCGCGACCGGCGCATGGTTCTGGCGCGGCTGACCGAGGAGGGCGAGCGGCTGGTGGAGGGGATGCATCCGGCGATGGCGCACGCGCAGGAGCGTCTGCTCGGTGTGCTCAACCGGCGCGACCGCGATCTCTTCGTGCTGACGTTGATGCGTCTGGTTGAAGCGAACAACCGCGTCGGTCGCGCGCCGCTCGGTACGGCGCGCGAGGAATAAAAACCCAAGGGCGGAACGCTGTTGGGAACACCGCGATCCGTATGCAGTATGGAATATACCGGGCCCGAGAGGAAGAGCAAAAAGTGAAGACGGCGCGCGATAGGCGCCCTTCGTCGTCGGCGCTTCCGGTTCTCCCTGCCTATCTCCTTGTTTTTTCGGATGAGTCCGGCGCATCAGCCCTGCGATCACGCAGCCGTGCCAGCGCATCGGGGTGGCGAGCGGCGTCGAAATTATAACTCGTCTGTATACTGACGACTTGACTCCTTTTCAGAGCGTCTCCAAGGTGGACTACGGGGGAACACCGTCGATCCGCACTGC
>DASZQY010000210.1:0-9423 GCA_035549395.1 Bauldia sp. | reverse complement strand
TTCGCCAGACGTGCCGCGAGCGTTCCTTTGCCTGCTGCTGCCGGTCCGTCGATGGCGATGATCACGTCCGCCCCCGGTGGTCTATCCTGCGGCGTCGGCAAGATCGGCGCCGAGCCCGGTCATCAGCGAGCGAAACTCCGGGTAGCTGGTCGCGATCGTCCGCGCATCGTCCACCGTCACCGGCTTCTCGCTCGCCAGCCCCATCACCAGGAACGACATCGCGATGCGATGATCGAGATGCGTCGCCACGCTGCCGCCACCGGCCACCTTGGCGCTGCCGTGAACGGTGAGCGATTCCGGTGTGTCCTCGGCGGCGACGCCGTTTGCCTTGAGCCCCGCCAGCACCGTCGCGATGCGGTCTGATTCCTTGAAGCGCATCTCGCCAACGCCTTCCATCAGCGTGTCGCCCTCGGCGAAGGCGGCGGCGATCGCCAACACGGGATACTCGTCGATCATCGATGGCGCCCGCTCCGGCGGCACGCGCACTCCCTTGAGGCGGCTCGCCTTCACGCGGATGTCGCCGACGTCCTCGCCGCCAACCGTACGCCGGTTGGCGATGGCGAGGTCGGCGCCCATCTCGACCAGGGTCTCGATCAGGCCCGTGCGCGTCGGGTTGAGCAGCACGTTCTCCACGGTCACGTCCGAGCCCTCGACGATCAGCGCCGCCACGATGGAGAACGCGGCGGAGCTCGGATCGCCGGGGACGACTATCACTTGCGGTTTCAGCGATTGTCCGCCTTCCAGGCGGATCTGGCGCAGCCCGTCGGCGTCGGTGCCGATCTCAATCGCCGCGCCGAAGGCGGAGAGCATGCGCTCCGTATGGTCGCGGGTCGCGGTGGGCTCGGTCACGGTGGTGACGCCCTGCGCATTCAGCGCAGCGAGCAGCACGCACGATTTGACCTGCGCCGAAGGCACGTTAAGGCGGAAGTCGATCGGCGCCAGCGCGTCCGGACCCTTCACCGTCGCTGGCAGCTTGTCACCCACCCGCGCCAGCACTTGCACACCCATGCGCCGCAGCGGATCGAACACCCGTCCCATCGGTCGCTTCACGAGCGAAGTGTCGCCGGTAAAGGTGGCGGAGAACGAATGGCTCCCGGCGATGCCCATAGCCAGCCGGACACCCGTTCCGGCATTGCCGTAGTCGATTACGCGGTCAGGCTCGAGCAGCCCGCCGACGCCCATGCCATTCACCTTCCACGCGCCCGCGCCGGTGCGATTCACCGTGGCCCCGAACGCACGCATGGCCGCCGCGGTGGACAGGACGTCCTCGCCTTCGAGCAGCCCTTCGACCGTCGTTTCGCCGACCGCCAGTGCCCCCAGCATCAGGGCGCGGTGCGAGATGGACTTGTCGCCGGGCGGGCGGACCGTGCCCTGGAGTGGCCCGGTACGTCTGGCGCGGAGCGGCTTGGCTGCTTCGTTTGGGGTCATCGTGGTCAAGTCGTTTACGCCGGCCGGGAAAAGCCGTTCCCGATAGCACAGGGCCGTGGGGGCGTCATCCCGGGGGGAGCGCGGAGCGGACAGGCTCAACAAATGGTTTTGACACGCTCATCGCCGCAGATTATGGGAGCCGCCCAGACGGCCGGGGTACGAGGCTAAAGACGTGACGAAAGCTGAACTAGGCACCAAGCGCATCTGCCCGAATTGCGGCACCAAGTACTATGACTTGAACCGCAATCCGATCATTTGTCCCCATTGCGGCACCAAGTTTGAGCTGGCTTCGCCGCCGCCGCGCGCTCGTGCGCCGCAGCCCAAACCGGCCGAGGAGCCCGAGGTCGAGGTCGAAAAGGACGATATCGAGACCGTTACCCTTGAGGAGGCCGACGACGAGACGGCGGACAGCGGGGCGGTCAAGGTCGAGCCCGGCGAGGACGACGAAGAGGGCGATGAGCTTGAAAAGGATGATGACGCCTTCCTCACCGAAGAAGAGGAAGACGAAGGCGACGATGTCGATGACATCATCGGCGACGTCGACGACGAGGAGGGCTGAGCGCCGCGCTTGATTGGCGCGGCCGCCGCGAATATGGTCCGCCGCCGCTTGACGGCAGACTTCCCAATTACCCGGTAGGGGCCATAGCTCAGTTGGGAGAGCGCGTGAATGGCATTCACGAGGTCAGGGGTTCGACTCCCCTTGGCTCCACCAATCCGCTTCCGTGAGATGAGATAAGGCGATCGCGCCGTCGGGCACGAGCCTGGTCGCGTAGACTGCCCGACGCCGCCCGAACACGGCGCCGGGCTCGTCCCTGCAACGTACGAAGACTATTTCGGCTTGGTCGCGGTGGTCTTCGCAGCCATCTTCATCGGCGTCTTGCAGTCGGCGTCCGCCTTGATCGCCGCGGACGCCTTGGCGAGCGTATCGAATGAATCCGTGCCGATTTCGGTGGCCGTCTTGCCGTCCGGCTTGAAGTCGACGACGTAGCAGTACTTGGTCTTGATGCTTTGCTCGGCGTAGTAGGTTTTCGCTTTCGCGGCGGCGAAGGCGGCTGCCGGCATGGCGACCGCCGCGATCACGGCCAGCGTGACGTATTTGCGCATCGGAATGGTCCTCCGTTGGCCCGCAGGAGACGGGCTGACGGGAAATGCACCATGCCGATGTATGCCGGTTGTTTCGGCCGCCGGCCGCTATGTAACGGCTTGTTTCAGTGTCCTGCCTGCATCGCCTCTTCCGGCGTGAAGTTCATCGCCACGCCGTTGATGCAGTAGCGCAGGTAGGTCGGCGCCGGTCCATCCTCGAAGACATGGCCGAGATGGCTGCCGCAGTTGGCGCAGTGGCACTCGGTGCGCACCATGCCATAGCTGCGGTCGGTGCTCGTTTCGACTGCGCCCGCAATCGGGTCGTTGAAGCTCGGCCAGCCGGTGCCGCTTTCGAACTTCACCTTGGAGCGGAACAGCGGCTGTCCGCATCCCGCGCAGGTGAACGTGCCGGCGCGGTGTTCGTGGAGCAGCGCGCAGCTTCCGGGTCGCTCGGTGCCGTGACGGCGCATGATGTCGTACTGTTCGGGAGTGAGCAGCTTGCGCCACTCGGCATCGGTGCGCTGGAAGGGAAAGGTCTTCGCGTCCATTTTCTTCCTCGCGGATTGGTTTCCGATAAGCGGAAATATAGGTGTTGTCGAGGTTTCCCGGCAGTGATGGGCGGTCGCTCTCACGCCCAATTGAAAGGCAGGTCATCGGTTCCACACGCCGCTGGCACCGTTTTTTGATTGGTACCGCAAAACGGCCGATGGCATGGGACCGTATCCCGGTCCGGAGATAGGTGAGCCGAATGACCGCTGCCGCTGACATCGCCACGACGGACAAGCCGCTGCCCGGCGGCACGGTCCTCGTGCGTCGCCACTCGCCCGTGGTTCGCATCACTCACTGGATCAACGTCGTTGTTCTATTCTTTCTGCTCCAGAGCGGGCTTCAGATATTTAACGCCACGCCCGCCCTCTACGTCGGCCAATATGCTGATTTCGATCATCCGGTGATGAGCCTCACCGCGCGCAACACGCCGGGCGGCCCGGTCGGCATCACCCAGATTGGCAGCGCCCGCTTTGATACGACCGGTTTCCTCGGCCTGTCGCAATACGATGGCCGCTGGGCCGCGCGCGGCTTCCCGTCGTGGCTCACGATCCCGGGTTACCAGGATCTCGCCACGGGCCGCCGCTGGCATTTCCTGTTCGCCTGGCTGTTCGCCATCAACGGCGCCGTCTACCTGATCACCGGGCTGGCGAGCGGCCATCTCTGGCGCGATCTCGTGCCGAGCGTGAAGGATCTGCGTGGCATCGGTCCTTCGATCGTCGAGCACGTGCGCCTGCACTTCGCGCATGTCCGTGAGTACAACGTGTTGCAGAAGCTGGCGTATCTCGGCGTGATCCTCGTCATGCTGGTGCTTGTCGTCGCCGGCATGGCGATGTCGCCGGGGCTCGACGCCGCCTTTCCGTTCCTGATCGACATTTTCGGCGGCCGTCAGACCGCGCGCACTGTGCATTTCATCTGCGCCATGCTGATCGTTCTGTTTTTCGTCGTGCACATCGTGATGGTGCTGATCTCCGGCGTCTGGAACAATCTGCGCTCCATGATCATCGGCCGCTATGCCGTCACGGCCGGGAGCGACGCCGATGCTCACTAGGCGCCTTCCCAGCCGCCGCAACGTCGTGCGTGGCATCGTCGCTTCCGCCGGGGCCGCATTGCTCGCCGGCTGCAAGCAGTTCGATGGCATCTCGCAGGCGCCGTGGTTCCGCAAGAACGTCCTCCACGTCGGCGAGGACATCAACACGGCGGTCCAGGGTTTCTTTTTGCGGCCGTCGTCGATGGCGCGCGAGTTCAGCGCCGCCGACATCTCGCCGAAGTTCAAGGCCAACGGCACCATCCGCCCCAACGATCCCGATTATCAGGCCCTGGCGGCTGATGGCTTTGCCGACTACCGCCTGAAGGTCGGTGGCCTGGTCGAGAACCCGATGGAATTTTCCCTTGCCGATCTGCGCGCCATGCCGTCGCGCACCCAGATCACGCGTCACGACTGCGTCGAGGGCTGGAGTTGCATCGGCAAGTGGAGCGGCGTCCAGCTCGCTCTTGTCCTCGACCGGGTGAAACTCAAGCCGGAAGCCCGCTACATCATGTTCACCTGCTTCGACAAGCTCGAGCAGACGGCGGATGAAACCGGCCGCTATTACGAGACCCATAGCCTGGAAGATGCCTACCATCCCCAGACCATCCTGGCCTACGACATGAACGATGCGGTTCTCGATGTCCCACATGGCGCGCCGCTCCGCCTGCGCACGGAGCGTACGTTGGGCTACAAGATGGCCAAGTACATCCGGTCCATCGACGCCATCGACGACTATTCGAAGATCAGTCTGGGTAACGGCGGCTTCTGGGAAGATCGCGGCTACGACTGGTACGCCGGCATCTGATCTGCCTCATTTTATCCGAAACCGCCTCTTGCGTCGGCTGTCGAAATGTCGGCTTGCTCCTTCGTCGCTGAAGGGGAGTGCGCCATGCCTGGGAAATCGGATCGTGTCCGCTGGGGAATAATTTCGACCGCCAACATCGGCGTGACGAAGGTCATCCCGGGCATGTTGAAGTCGAAGGAGATCGAGATACGCGCGATCGCCTCGCGAGCCTTGCCCACCGCGAAGAAGGCCGCCAGGAAACTTGGCATCCCGGTCGCGTATGGCTCCTACGAGGAGCTGCTCGCCGATCCCGAGATCGACGCCGTCTACAACCCGCTGCCCAATCACCTGCACGTGCCGTTCACGCTTGCCGCCGCCATGAAGGGCAAGCACGTGCTGTGCGAGAAGCCGGTCGCGCTCACCGCCGGCGAGGCGGAGACCCTGCGCAACATTCCGAAGGGCATCCTCGTCGCCGAAGCCTTCATGGTGCGCGCCCATCCGCAATGGATAAAGGCGCGCGAACTCGTGAAGAGCGGCCGGCTCGGCGAGGTTCGCGCGATACAGGCTTTCTTCTCCTATTACAACGTCGACCCTGCGAACGTGCGTAACATCGCCGATATCGGCGGCGGCGCGCTGTACGACATCGGTTGTTACCCGATCGTCGCCGGCCGCTATTTCTTCGGCACCGAGCCCGTGCGCGCCATCGCGCTTATCGATCGCGACCCGAAATTCCGTACCGATCGCAGCACCTCGGCGCTGCTCGATTTCGGGGAAGGCCGGCAGCTCACCTTCACCGCCGCGATGCAAAGCGTGCCCTTTCAGCGGCTCAACATCTTCGGCAGCAAGGCCAGGCTTGAGATCCGCATCCCGTTCAATGCTCCCCAGGGTGGCGCCATGACCATCTGGCTGGACAGCGGCAAACAGCTCGCTGACGCATCGGCCAAGCCGATAAAGCTGCCCAAGGCGGACCAGTACCAGCTTCAGGCCGAGATTTTCGCGCGCGCTATCCGCGGCGACGGCAAGCTTCCCTTCGGTATCGAAGATGCCGTCAGCCAGATGCGGGTGATCGACGCGCTGTTCCGCTCCGAGTCCAGCGGCACCTGGGAAAAGCCCTGATTGACCAGACGGTTGGCCGTCTTGAACGGCCGCTGCTCACTGCCCATATTGTTGGCGTGCCGGGTGCCTCTTGAGGGCCCGGCGATTGGGTCGCTTCAAGGAGGACCTTGCCGACATGACGCGTGTTTCCGCGTTTTCCAGCCCGCTTCTTCTGGGCTTCGATGAGATCGAGCGTGCGCTCGAGCGCCTGTCGAAGGCCACGGGAGACGGCTATCCGCCCTACAACATCGAGCGCCTGCCCAAGACTGCCGATCGCAGTGAGACGCTGCGCATCACGCTCGCCGTCGCCGGCTTTGCCGAGAGCGACCTCGACGTGACCGTCGAGGACAACGAGCTGATCGTACGTGGCCGGCAGCGCGAGGAGGGCGCGCGCGAGTATCTCCATCGTGGCATCGCCGCGCGTCAGTTTCAGAAAACCTTCGTGCTCGCGGAAGGGATCGAAGTACGGGGTGCGGCGTTGAAAGATGGGCTCCTGTCCATCGACCTCGCCCGCCCGGAAAGCGGCCGCGTTGCGCGGCGCATTGAAATCAACGGGCGCGGCTGAAAGCGCGTCCAGGAGGTGTACGATGACCAGTGCTGAGAAGTTTACGATGACCGACGATGCCTTCGCCGTGTTCGGTGGCGGCAAGATCGCTTACGTCAAGCCGCTGAACGCCGAGCAGGCGCGCGGCATGTTTCCGTCGATGCCGCCGGTGGCGCCGGATCTCGAGCTGTGGGCTCTCGTCGGCGCTGACGGTTCTCCGATCATGCTTGCCGACAGCCGCGAGGCCGTCATGATGAACGCCAACGAGCATGAGCTCGAGACGATGAGCGTGCACTAGGCGCGCCGTCACGGATTTTTGAATTTGCGGAAGGCCGGGCTCGTCCCGGCCTTTTTCGCTTTTCAGGCAGCGTCGTGCTGCGCGCCTTCGGTCAGCACGGCATAAAGCGCCGCGGCATCGGACGAGGCGCGCAGCTTCGCCACGACGCCGGGCTCGCGGAACAGCCGCGCGATCCGCGCCAGTGCCTTGAGGTGATCGGCTCCCGCCGTCTCCGGCGCCAGCAGCAGGAAGATGAGGTCGACCGGCGTGTCGTCCAGGGCCTCGAAGTCGATCGGCTTGGGAAGGCGCGCGAACAGCCCGAAAATGCGGTCGAGGTTCGGCAGCTTGCCATGCGGGATGGCGATACCGCCGCCGACCCCGGTCGAGCCCAGCTTCTCGCGCTTGAGCAGCGTGTCGAAGATTTCCTTCTCGGCGACGCCGGTCATCGCCGAGGCCTTCTCGGCGATCGCCTGGAGAGCCTGCTTTTTGCTGTTCGCCTTGAGCGAAGGCAGGATCGCCTCCGGCGTCACGAGATCGCTGAGATCCATTTTTCGTCCGTCCGCGTTTCGCCAATGCCGCGTCGTCCGCGTCCGGAATGGCCGGATGCGGAGCTCTACGGCTAGTGCCTGGCGGTTCCTTCTTTCTTGCGTTCCGTATCGCCGCCGGCGTGGCGCTCGTGGTGTTCCTTGAGCTTGCGCTTGTAGCGCCTGAGCTGCTTCTCGATGTGTTCCGCCGCGATGTCGAAGCTGCGGTGCGCGTCGGGACCGCGCCCCTCCGCGTTCATCACGACTCCGCTGTCGAGGTGCACGGCGCATTCGGTGAGGAAGCCGGCGCCGTCGCGCGCCACCGTGACGTGGCCGTCGTAGCCGCCGTCGAAATATTTGGCGACCGCATCGCCGATCCGTGTCTCGGCCATGCTCCGGAAGCTCTCGCCGGTGTCGATGTTCTTGCCGGAAATGCGCATGCCCATCGGGCTTCGAACCTTTGCGACCTGTCTTGGTTCGCCAGCTTTGGCCGCCGAACGGATCTGAATTTCGTGTCGGACTTCTGCCGTGCGCGGGGCGGACTTCCGAGTGCTGCGCGTCCCCCCGGCCGCTGTTGGGCGCTCCTTCTAGGGAGGCTTGCCGGACAAGTCAACCGAGGTTGGGCCCATTGCGGTACAGCACGGAAAAGGCGGCCAAATCCATTGAAATTCAGAGCGTTGCCTGCTTCTCCCGCCGCCGCTGTACGGACGAAGGAATGCGCATGGCCTCGCGATATTTGGCAACCGTGCGGCGCGCGATATCGACGCCGGAGTCGCGCAATATCTTCACGATCGTGTCATCGGAGAGGATCGCGGCTGGTGGCTCCTCGTCGATCATCTTGCGGATGCGGAATCGCACGGCTTCCGCCGAATGAGCTTCGCCGCCTTCCGCGTTCGCTATCGAGGCGGTGAAGAAATACTTGAGCTCGAAGATGCCGCGCGGCGTTGCCATGTACTTGTTCGAGGTGACGCGCGAGACGGTGGATTCGTGCATCGCGATCGCTTCCGCGATCGTCTTCAGGTTAAGCGGCCTCAGATGCTGCACGCCTTCGGCCAGGAAGGCGTCCTGCTGGCGCACGATCTCGGTCGCGACCTTGAGGATGGTACGTGCCCGCTGGTCGAGGCTCTTGACCAGCCAGTTCGCTGTCTGCAGCGCGTCGGTGAGATAGGCCTTCTCGGTGTCGGTCTTTTTCTGTTTCGCCACCGTCGCGTAGTACGTCTGGTTGACGAGCACCTTCGGCAGCGTTGCCGAGTTCAGCTCCACCAGCCAGCCGCCGTCCGGCCCCTGCCTGACGACGACGTCCGGAATCACCGCCTGCACCGGAGCACTGCCGAAGTTCGCGCCCGGTTTCGGGTTCAGCGCGCGCAGCTCGCGGATCATTTCGGCGAGATCGTCTTCGTCCACGGCACAGAGCCGCTTCAGGGCGGCGAAGTCGCGCTTGGCGACGAGATCGAGATGAGCAACCAGCCCCGCCATCGCCGGGTCATAACGGTCGCGCTCGCGGAGTTGAATCGCCAGGCACTCGGCAAGGTCGCGCGCGCCGACGCCGGACGGCTCCAGCGTCTGGATGATGCCAAGCGCTTGTTCGACCAGCCCGACATCGGCGCCCAGCCGCTCGGCGACCGTGCCGAGATCGGCGCGCATGTAGCCGCCTTCGTCGATCTCGTTGATCAGCGTCTGCCCGATGAGCCGGAGCTGCGGATCGTCGACGGCAAGCCCGAGCTGGTCGCTGAGATGGTCGGCGAGCGACTTCTCCTCGGCGACGAACGCTTCGAGGTTGTAGTCCTCGGTCGACAAGGCTTGGCGCGAGGGAAGCGTCTGCCAGTTTTCGGCCGGCAGTTGCGGCTGGGTGTCCTCGGCCGGCCGCGCCGGGTCGTCCTGGTAGACATTGGTGAGATCGGCATCGAGCTTGTCGGCGATTGCCGCTGGTTCTTCGAGCCGCGTCTCGAGCCACTCGCCGTCGCTGGCCTCGCTCGCCGCTGCGCTGCTATCCTCGCCGCGGTCGCCATCGTCGCTTTCGCGCCGCTCGCCATCCTCGTCTGCTTCGGCGCGCTCCAGCAACGGGTTGCGCTCGAGCTCGGCGTCGACGTAGGCGATGAGGTCCAGGTTGGA
>DASZQY010000209.1:0-2594 GCA_035549395.1 Bauldia sp. | reverse complement strand
TGGGTCGAGCGACTTGAGGTCGTAGCGGGCGTAAGCCGCGATCGGCGGTTCACGCAGCATCCGCACGACGCCCGACGGCTCGCCGGCCGCCTCGGCCACGAACCAGTCGATGTCGGCACGGCCGATATCGCTTTCCGGGATCTGGCCTTGCGGGTCGTTGACCCAGTGCTTCTCCTGGCAATAGGTGGAGGCGAGCACGGCAATGACGTCGCGCCGGCCTGCTTCGTCCTCGACCCGTCTGACAGTAAAGTCCTGCGCGTCTGCCATCGTCGCTCCTCTGGCCCGCCGGACTGCGGGGACAGCCCGGCGATTCGCATGCCCAGGAAGGATGACGGCGGGAGTTGGCAACCGCGTGTGAGAGGGATGACGGCCAGATGACAACGACGAACCGCGCCTGCTTCGCCCGCGCGACGGTCAACAGGCGAAGCTCCCGGCAACCCGGCTAAGCAATGACCGTTATCGCGACATCGGAAAGCCTCAACGAAGCCGGCGCCCGCGCGCTCGCCGCCGCCATCGACGGCGACGAGCTGCTGTGGGCGCACTCGTTCGACCTCAGCGAAACAGCGCCGGGCGTATGGCGCGTCACGGTCTTCTTCGAGGACGAGCCGGACAGGGGCGAGCGCGCCGCGCTGGCGCGACTGGCGGACGGCGGTTCATTCGAATTCGCGACGCTGCCCGAGGCCAACTGGGTGGCGAAATCGCTGGAAGGACTGGCCCCGGTACGCGCCGGTCCGTTCCTCGTGCATGGCGCGCACGATCGCGGAGCGGTGCAGGCGCACGACATCGGCATCGAGATCGAGGCCGGGATGGCGTTCGGTACCGGCCACCACGGCACGACCAGCGGCTGCCTGATCGCGATCGATCGCATCGCGCGCCGGACGAAGATCCGGCGTGCCCTCGATGTCGGCACCGGCTCGGGCGTGCTGGCGATCGCCATAGCCAAGCGCACCAGGGCGCACGTCGTCGCCAGCGACATCGACCCCGTTGCGGTGAAGGTGGCGCGCGAGAATGTGCGCCTGAACGGCGTGGCGAGCCGGGTGAATACGGTCGTTGCCACGGGACTGAACCACCCGGCAATCGAGGCGTCCGCGCCTTATGACCTGATCATGGCGAATATTCTGGCCGGGCCGCTCGTGGCGCTGGCGGCTGCGATCAAGCGGGCGACCGCCAGAGGCGGTACGGTCGTCCTCTCCGGGCTGACGCTCGACCAGGAGCGGCGCGTGGCCGCCGCCTATCGCAGCGTCGGCCTGACGCGCGTGAGCGCGATCCGCCTCGGCGAATGGGTGACGCTGATCCTGCGGCGCTGATCTACAGCGGGAACTGCCCCCGTCCCGCCTGCTCCAGCGCGCGGCGATCGCAGGCGGTCGTCGCGACAGCGGCGTCGTCCAGGCCGAGGCGGGCAGGACCGACGCGGCGATCGATGTGCGGCCCGCGCACCAGCGCCAGCCGCGCCACGACCGGGCGCAGCACGCCGCCCGCCGGGGCGGGCCGGCCACCGGCATGATCGAAGATGGAATGGGCCATGGAGGCGGGACCTTTGCTCGAGTCTGCCCTCCCTCAGCCAAGGTAAGGCGCATGCAGCCCGCGCCGGAACCCGGCCGGGTGCATGACAGGGCTGAGTTTTGTGCATTGCGTCATGGCAATGTTGCATTGCCACAAAAGGGCCACGGACGGCCGCGGATTTCCGCGCTAGAACGGCGGACATGAACAAGACCGACAGCGCGATTCACGCGACTTCTCCCGCCCCGAGCGACCGTTTGGCGCGCCTGCGTGGCGCGCTCGCCACACAGAAACTGGCCGGCTTCATCGTCCCGCATGCCGACGAGCACCAGAGCGAATACCTGCCTGCCTCGGCCGAGCGGCTGGCGTGGCTGACCGGCTTCACCGGATCGGCCGGAATGGCAATCGTGCTTCGCAACCAAGCGGCGCTGTTCGTCGACGGGCGCTATACGACCCAGGCCGAGCAGCAGGCCGACAGGGGATTCGACCGCCAGCACCTGATCGAGACGCCGCCGGCGAAATGGTTGTCGGCCCATGCGAAGAAGGGCGATCGCATCGGCTACGACCCGTGGCTGATGACGGTGGGCGAGGTGCGCCGCTTCGCGGAAGCCGCGGCGCGCTCGGGCGCCGAACTGGTGGCCGTCAGCGACAACCCGCTCGATGCGATCTGGACCGACCGGCCCGAGCCGCCGCTGGGCGCCGTCGCGCTGCACCCGGTCGAGCTCGCCGGCGAGGATGCGGCGGCGAAAATCGCGCGCCTGCAGGACGACCTGAAGGCGACGAACGCCGACGCCGCCATCCTGACGCAGGCGGATTCGATAGCCTGGCTGCTCAATATCCGCGGCAGCGATATCGCGCACAACCCGGTGGCGCTGGCCTATCTCGTGCTGCCGGCAGGCGGCAAGCCGCAGCTCTTCATCGACGGCCGCAAGCTCTCCAACAGCGTGCGCGACGCGCTCTCGGCTATCGCCGAACCGGCGGCCCCGGCAGCGTTCGGGCCGGCGCTCGACGCGTTCGCCGGCAAGCGCGTGCTGATCGACCCGCAAACCACCAGCGCCGCGATCGCCCGCCGGCTGACCGAGGCCGGCGCAAGC